>JBILYS010000142.1:0-5344 GCA_044377625.1 Crocinitomicaceae bacterium | reverse complement strand
TTCAAAAATTAAAAGCACAAGGTTATAAAATTGTTGCTACAACACCTCACACAGAAGATGTTACCATAAATGATTTAAATTTAGAGCAACCAATAGCATTAGTATTTGGAACTGAACATGTGGGTATTTCTCCTGAAATCATTGAAATGGCTGATGAATTTGTAAAAATTCCGATGTATGGTTTTAGTGAAAGTTTCAACATATCTGTTTCTGTGGCAATTACTTTGAATACGATTCGTCACAGATTAGAGAACAGCGAAATCATTTGGAAACTAAGTGAAGAAGAACAAACCTTACTTAAATTAAAATGGTGTAAAAAAATACTTCGAAGTGGACAAGAGATGGAAGATGAATTTAGACGTCGATTATTTCAAAAAGAATAATATCTTTGCAGTGTCGTATTAAAATACTTTTAGAATATTATGGGAAGAGGAGATATTAAAACAGCAAAAGGTAAAAGAACAAGAGGTTCTTATGGTAACACTCGCAAGAGAAAAGTTATGCCTACAGCAGCACATCCAGCTGCAAAGAAAGTAGCTGAAGAAGATGAAACTGTTGCAGTTAAGAAAACAACAGTGAAAAAAGTTGCTGCACCTAAAGCAGTGGCAGAAAAAAAGGTAGCTGCTCCTAAAGTTGCTGCAGAGAAAAAGCCCGCAGTGAAAAAAGCTCCAGCAGCAAAAGCAACAACAGAAAAAAAACCAGCAAAAAAAGCTGAATAATAATACTTGAAAGCTGTCAGATTTGACAGCTTTTTTTTATCTCTTTTTTTTAAGAAAATTATTTCTTTTTAAATTGAGATATCTTTTATTTTAATGAACTTTGCAAATAGAAAAAAACAAATAAAAAGAACACCATGAAACACAATTTCGGAGCTGGACCTTGTATTTTACCTCAAGATGTTTTCAAACAAGCTGCTGCTGCAGTTTTAGATTTTAATGGATTATCAATTCTAGAAGTTTCTCACCGTCATAAAGATTTTGTTGCGGTAATGGATGAAGCAATTGATTTAGTAAAAAAGGCATTAAATGTTCCAGAAGGATATTCTGTTGCATATCTTCAAGGTGGAGCTACACTTGGTTTTGCTATTTCTGCATTGAACATGATGCGCGACACAAAAAAAGCGGGTTATATCAACACAGGTACATGGGCTTCAGGTGCAATCAAAGAAGCAAAAAAGATGGGAATTGATGTGAATGTATTCGCTTCCTCTGAAGATAAGAAATTCTCCTATATTCCTAAAGGATATAACTCACCATCAGATGTCGATTTTATTCATTATACTTCCAACAATACAATATACGGAACGCAATTTAAATCAATCCCAAAAACGGATCGTCCATTAATTTGCGATATGTCTTCAGATATTTTCTCTCAGGAAATTAATGTCGGTGATTTTGATTTAATCTATGCTGGTGCTCAAAAAAATCTTGGTCCAGCTGGAGCAACTTTGTACATCGTGAAAGATGAAGTTCTTGGAAAATCAACTTCTCCTTTTATGCCAACTTATTTTGATTTGAAACAACAAGTCGAGAAAGAATCAATGTTAAACACTCCACCAGTTTTTTCAGTATATGTAGCGATGTTAAACCTTCGTAATTTATTAGAAAACGGCGGTGTTAAAGCAATGGAAGCTAAAAACAACGCAAAAGCTAATTTATTATACACTGAAATTGATGCTAACCCATTATTTATTGGAAGTGTAGAAGCTGAAGATCGTTCAAACATGAATGCAACATTTTTATTGAAAGAAGATGCTCATCAAGAGCTTTTTGATAAAATGTGGAAAGAAGCAGGAATTGTTGGTCTACCTGGTCATCGTTCTACAGGTGGATACAGAGCTTCAATGTACAATGCACTTCCTCTTGAAAGTGTACAAGTTTTGGTTGATGTCATGAAAGAATTTACAAGGAAAAACGGTTGACCTCGACTGCTTCGGCAAGCTCAGCAACCTCGGTCACCCTTTGATTAGCTCAGATATCTTTTAATCTATAACGAATTACAAATCACGAATAACAAATTACGAATCTATTTAGTATGAAAATTTTAGCAAACGACGGAATATCAGATTTAGGAAAATCATTGTTAGAAAAATCTGGTTTTACTGTTATTACAGAAAAAGTTGACCAAGAGAATCTTGCATCTGAAGTAAATGCTCAAGGAATTGAAATGATTCTTGTTAGAAGTGCTACAACAGTTAGAAAAGAAGTAATTGATGCGTGTCCAGAATTGAAACTAATTGGACGTGGTGGTGTTGGAATGGACAATATTGACGTTCAATATGCGCGTGACAAAGGAATTACTGTAATAAATACACCTGCCTCTTCATCTCAATCCGTTGCAGAATTGGTAATGGGGCATTTATTTGCAATTTCACGTTCGTTGAATGATTCATATAAGAACATTGAAGCAGGTGATTTTTCTACACTTAAGAAAAAATATGCAAAAGGAGTTGAGTTACGCGGTAAAACATTAGGAATCATAGGATTTGGTCGTATTGGTCAAAGTTTAGCTTCATATGCTTTAGGCTGTGGAATGGATGTTATTGCAATTGATCAATTCAGCACTCCAGTTTCAATTAACGTTCCAATTGGTAACGGAAATCATGCTACAATTAGCATCACTCCTAGCCTATCTTTAACAGAAGAACTTGGTAAACTTGATTATATTTCAATCCACGTTCCAAAACAAGCTGATGGAAGTGCAGTTATATCAGCTAAAGAATTTGCCATGATGAAAAAAGGCGTTCGCTTAGTTAATGCAGCTCGCGGCGGTGTTATTAATGAAGATGATTTACTTGTAGCTTTAAACAGTGGACAAGTTGCTGCTATTGCATTGGATGTTTTTGAAAATGAACCAAATCCAAGAAAGGAATTATTAAGTCATCCTAACATTGCGTGCACTCCACATATTGGTGCTGCAACAATGGAAGCTCAAGATCGAATTGGTGAAGAATTGGCAAGTTTGATAATCGGTCAATTTGCGAACGCTTAATTTTATTTCGCCTTTTTAAATGACTAAAATAGCACCTTTTAAAGCATTGCGTCCAGTACGTGACAAAGTTCAACTTGTCGCTACACGTCCGTATTATTCGTATAAAAAAAATGTGCTTTTCGCTAAATTGGAATCAAATCCTTTTACTTTTTTACATATTATCAATCCAGAATTTGGCAGTGCTTCACATACAAAAGCAAACACAAAAGAAAGGTTTGATCATGTGAGTGAAAAATACAATGAGTTTTTGGAAGATGGAATCTTAATTCAAGATAAAGCACCTCATATTTACATTTATCGCCAAACAAAAGATGGTCATGAATTTACTGGAATCATAGCAGGAGCAAGCGTTGAAGAATATGAAAGTGATCTAATAAAAAAACATGAGGCTACTTTAACTACCAGAGAGGCAATGTTTACGAATTATTTAGACATAGTTGGTTATAATGCTGAACCTGTGCTCCTTTCCTACCCGCATGAACAAACAATTGATGATTTATTGGTTAGTTATACAAGTACACGACCTGAATACGAATTCACTACAACAGATACGATAAAACATGAATTATGGGTATTGAATGAAGAGGAAACACTTAAAATGGCTGCGGCTTTTGAATCGCTAAAAGCCACGTATATTGCTGACGGACACCATCGTTCAGCTTCTTCATCAGGACTTAAAAAATATAGAAGTACAAAAGGAAAAGTACCGTTTCCAAATGAAGATTATTTTCTGGCATTTTTCATTGATGAAAACAAAATGAAGATTTTGGAATTTAATCGTTTGGTAAAAACCCTAAATAACCATACAAATGATGAATTCTTAGAATTGCTTTCAAAAAGTTTCACTCTAGAATCACTCATTCACGCAAGTAAGCCTTCTCAAGAACATCAATTAACCATGTGCCTTGAAGGAAAATGGTATTTATTAGAATGTAAAACGGACATTATCGACCATAGCCATCCAGTTAATTGTTTGGATGCGGAAATACTTACTCAGGCTGTTTTAAAACCAATTTTAGGTATTTCAGATTTAAAAACTGACCAAAACATTGATTTTATAAGTGGAGCAGAAAGCATTGAAAAAATTGAAAGTCAAATAACCGAAGGAAAATTTAAGGTAGGATTCATTCTCTTCCCCATTACGATGGACCAAGTGAAAAAAGTTGCTGATCATAAGATGATTATGCCTCCAAAATCAACTTGGGTTGAGCCAAAATTGAGAAGTGGATTGACAATTTACAATATCAATGAATAATGGTAAAAGATAAATTAGCTTTCATTCAAAAACAAATCCCTGAAACTGTAACCCTTGTAGCTGTTTCTAAAACGCAACCAATAAGTGCAATTCAGGAAGCCTATGATTTCGGGCAACGTGTTTTTGGAGAGAATAAAGTTCAAGAATTAACTGATAAATATCCTCTTTTACCGAAAGATATTAAATGGCACGTAATTGGACATTTACAAACAAACAAAGTTAAATATATTGCGCCTTTTGTTGCGTTAATTCATTCAGTTGACAGCTTAAAATTGCTGCAAGAAATCAATAAACAAGCATTAAATAACGAACGAACCATAGATTGTCTTTTACAATTTCATGTTGCTCAAGAAGAAACAAAATTTGGTCTAAGCATTGAAGAAGCACAAGAATTTTTGGATTCAATTGATTTTGCACTATTGAAAAATATTCGAATCGTTGGAATCATGGGAATGGCTTCTTTCAGTAGCAATTCTAAACAAGTTAGAGGTGAATTTAAAACCCTAAAAAGCATTTACGATCAATTAAAATCGGATTATTTTTCTACTGAAGATTCATTTAAGGAAATATCTATGGGAATGAGTGGTGATTTTCAACTTGCAATTGAAGAAGGAAGTACGATGGTTCGTGTTGGCAGTTCAATCTTTAATTAACAAGATGAAAACGTTCCTACTCCTTTTTATTTGCTATTCAGCGAATGTTTTTTCTCAATCCTATAAAGATTCAATTATTGAATTGCGTATAATTCATACTGGCGAACTAATTGATACTTCAACACACATTTTATCTTTGGAGGAAATAGCAGACTTTCAAGGTCTCGCCTATTTCGATGTAGATTCAAATTTCAGAATCACTGCTAATTTCACGAAATCCATTGGTAAGAAATTCAAAATGCCAACATCAACGACTAGAACGCCTATTTATAGAAGATTTGGGTATGTTGATTTTTTAATTGAAGGTAAAACACAAACGCTTACAGTTTACCAAAATATGGCCTTACGCAGACAAAAAGAATATAAAAACTACTTATTTATTCCCTTTAGAGACGCATCGAGCAATCATGAATCCTATGGTGGCGGAAGGTATTTGGACCTTCAA
>JBILYS010000143.1:0-5344 GCA_044377625.1 Crocinitomicaceae bacterium | reverse complement strand
AAAAGGACTTCAAAAGCCTTATCATTTCCGTCAAGATACGCTGTGATCAACTCACGATCATCCATACACTTCATAGCCATAACTTCAAGTTTAGTAGTTTAAATCTTCGAACTTATTAAGCGTATATGTGTTTTATAGGCGATCTTTATTTTAGAATTATTAAAGCTAAAGTACAAACTAAATTGAATAATCCAAAAAAAACTTTTTATTTTTTCGAAAGAGAATCAAAATAGCAAATTCACAATATTATGTAGAACATCTATTTTTACTGGGCTACAGAACGTTTTTTCTTGATTTTATCTTTATTTATGATGAATTTTATCTTTTTGAAATAACGCTAAACATTTAAACATCTAAATAGTGTGTAGAACACCAGTTTTTACTCGATCAATAGCGTCTTTTTTAATTTTATAATCATTGCAAAATTGCAAATTCGCTATATTACGTAGAACGTCTGATTTTACTAATCAAGCAGCGTATTTTTCTCACTATTTTAAAATTAAAAAACCACGAACTTTTAAAACAATAACTTTTTACAACAAAACTGTTTTTATCTTTGTTATATTCTATTTAATATATGTCCAAACAAAAATATATCGAAGTTAAAGGTGCGCGTGTTCACAACCTGAAAAATATGGATGTGAATATCCCACACGGAAAAATGACTGTTATTACCGGCTTATCAGGTTCTGGTAAATCATCTTTAGCATTTGACACCTTATTTGCGGAAGGGCAACGTCGATACATCGAGAGTTTATCCTCTTATGCACGACAATTCTTAGGAAAGTTGAACAAGCCGGAAACGGATTATATCAAAGGAATCTCGCCTGCAATTGCCATTGAACAAAAAGTAATCTCCAGTAATCCAAGATCAACTGTTGGAACAACAACAGAAATATACGATTACTTAAAAATTGCGTTTGCTCGAATTGGTAAAACCTTCTCTCCTATTTCAGGAAATGAAGTAGTCAAACATTCCGTTGCAAATGTGATTGATTTTTTAAAGACTTTAAAACCTGAAGAACGAATTTACATCGTCAATCCAATTCATGATTTTAAAAAGTATGGCATTGAAAGGCAACTAAACTTATTAAAACAACAAGGATACACCCGTTTGTTATTGAATAACGAAGTGGTAGATTTGGATGACTGTATTTCAAAAACTCCAAAAGATATTGAAAACGCTTTTTTAGTTATTGATAGAATTGCAGTTTCCTTTACGGAAGAAAATGAGGCAAGATATGCAGATTCCATTAATTTGTCTTTCGTTGAAGGACACGGTGACTGCTCAATCGTTATCGCATCCAATTTTGAGAAATTTCCTTTTTCAAATCGGTTTGAATTAGACGGAATGGAATTTCAAGAACCAAATGAACATTTCTTTACGTTTAACAATCCTTTTGGAGCATGTAAAATGTGTGAAGGTTATGGTCAAGTAATTGGAATTGATCCCAATCTTATTATTCCCAATAAAAGTTTAAGCGTTTACGAAGGCGCTATTGCTCCATGGAAAGGGGAATCAATGGGAGAATACCTCAATGAATTGGTCTATAATGCAAAGAAATTTGATTTTCCGATTCATCGTCCAATTGCTGAGTTAACAGAGAAAGAACTTGCACTTTTATGGTCGGGAAATCAATATTTCACTGGAATAAATGGTTTTTTTAAGTTTGTAGAAAGTCAAGCTTATAAAATTCAATACCGCGTGATGCTTTCTCGTTATCGTGGAAAAACAGAATGTTCGGATTGCCGCGGAACACGTTTACGCAAAGACGCTAATTATGTCAAGATTGCAGGTCATTCAATAACGGATGTTGTTCTTATGCCTTTAGAAGAATCTCATGCATTCTTTTCTTCGTTGAAATTAAGTGATTACGACCGACAAGTTTCAAAACGTATTTTACCTGAAATAATCAGTCGTTTGAGTTTTCTTTTGAATGTTGGATTGGGTTATTTAACCTTGAATCGTCAATCAAACTCCTTATCTGGAGGCGAATCACAACGTATCAATTTGGCAACATCGTTAGGTAGTTCACTTGTTGGTTCGATGTACATTTTGGATGAGCCGTCCATTGGTTTACATCCGAAAGACACCAAACGATTGATTTCAGTTTTACACGAATTAAGAGATCTTGGAAATACGGTTATCGTTGTTGAGCACGAAGAAGAAATGATGATGGCAGCTGATGAGATTTTGGATATTGGTCCAATGGCTGGAATATTTGGCGGAGAAGTCGTATTTCAAGGTAAACATGCTGGTTTGATTGATGCAAAAAATAGTTTGACCGCAGATTATTTAACAGGTAAGAAAAGTATTCCTATTCCAAGTAAAAGAAGGGTTTCAAAGAATAAAATCACCGTTAATGGGGCGAGACAATATAATTTAAAAAACATTTCTGTTGACATTCCACTAAACAGTTTGGTTTGCATTACAGGAGTGAGTGGTTCAGGGAAATCAACGTTAATAAAAGAAATCGTTTATCCTGCAATTCGAAAAGAACTTGGTGTTTTTGGAGATAAAATTGGTGATTTTGGAAGTTTAACTGGTGATCTCAAACTGATAAAAGCAATAGAATTTGTTGATCAAAATCCAATCGGTAAATCATCAAGAAGTAATCCTATTACATATGTAAAAGCGTTTGATGATATCCGTGAATTGTTCGCAAAACAGCCATTAGCAAAAGCTCGAGGTTATAAACCCGGATTCTTTTCTTTCAATGTTGAAGGCGGAAGATGTGAAATGTGTGAAGGTGAAGGTGAAATTACTGTTGGAATGCAATTCATGGCTGATGTGCATTTATTGTGTGATACCTGCCAAGGAAAACGATACAAGCAAGAAACATTAGAGATTGAATATCGAGGAATAAACGTTGCGGATTTACTTGAAATGGATATTCAGAGCGCTCTAGATTTCTTCAAAGAAGGAAAAGACAAGTTGGAGGCCAAAATCGTTGAAAAAATTCAACCGTTAATCAATGTTGGTTTGGGTTATTTAAAAGTAGGACAATCATCAAGTACGTTAAGTGGTGGTGAAGCACAAAGAATTAAATTAGCATCCTTCTTATCGAAAGGTCAAAACTCGCCTTCTACCCTCTTCATTTTTGACGAACCAACAACTGGATTGCATTTTCATGATATTGACAAACTAATTATAGCATTTAATTCACTGATCAATGTTGGACATTCAATTATAGTTATTGAGCACAACACGGAAGTAATCAAATGCGCAGATTGGATCATTGACCTTGGTCCAGAAGGTGGTAAAAATGGTGGAAACATCCTTTTCACTGGAACTCCAGAAGATCTAGTTAAATCAAAAGACAATGCAACAGGAATGTTTTTAGCACCTAAACTTTAATCAACATAAAGTTCTGGTTCTTTCACGAAAAGTTCATTCTCACTTCTGGCAATCACTGCTGATGCTAAACAATTTCCAAGAACATTAACTGAAGTTCTTCCCATGTCCATTAAGGCATCAACTGCAAGAATAACACTCGCTTGTTCAGCTGAAACACCTATTGTCATTACCGTTCCTGCAAGAATCACGAAAGATGCGCCCCTTACTCCTGCTACACCTTTGCTTGTTAACATTAAAACTAGACAGATACTTATTTGTTCTCCTATAGTTAAATCAATTCCAGCCATTTGCGCTAAAAATACCGTTGCTAAAGACAAGTAAAGAGTTGTTCCATCCAAATTAAAACTATAACCAGTAGGAATTACAAAAGCAACAATTTTCTGAGGAACACCAAATTTCTCCATGTTTTCCATTGCTTTCGGCAAAGCAGCTTCACTACTTGCTGTGGCAAACGCCAATGAAACAGGTTCAGAAACGGCCTTCAAGAATTTTTTAATTGGAATTTTCGCCATCAAAGCGATTGGAAGAAGAATCACTAATATAAATACTACCAATGCAATATAAAGTGTACCAACGAGCTGCATCAGGTTATATAAAATACCAACACCAGATTTTGCAATCGTACTAGCTAATGCTCCAAACACAGCAATTGGTGCAACATACATTACAAGATCTGTGAATTTAAACATCACTTCGGCTAAACTTTCACTGAAACTTAGCATAGAATCTTTGTGTTTCTGATTCTTTACCATGCTTAAACCAATTGCAAATAGAATTGAAAAAATAACAACTTGTAGCACTTGGTTTTCAGCAATTGCCTTCGCAATATTTTCTGGAAATATTTCAACTAAATGATCTTTAGGAGCTTCCGTTTGCTTCATTAATTCAGCAGATTTCTCCATGTCTTGAGCTCTAGCTTCAACCTTTACTCCAACTCCTGCTTGAGAAATATTAATAGACGCCAAACCAATAAACAAAGCGAAAGTTGTAACAATTTCAAAATAAAGAATACTCTTTAATCCAATTCGTCCAACTTGTTTTAAATTACTATGTCCTGCAATTCCAACGACCAATGTTGCGAAAATTAAAGGAGCTACTAATGTTTTAATCAACCGTAGGAAAATCTTACCAAAACGTTCCATTTCCAAAGCAAATACTGGAAAATCCATCCCTACTTCTACTCCTAAAATCATGGAAGAAAAAATC
Source organism: Crocinitomicaceae bacterium (assembly GCA_044377625.1). GTDB lineage: Bacteria > Bacteroidota > Bacteroidia > Flavobacteriales_D > Crocinitomicaceae > M0103. The sequence continues at coordinate 780 of JBILYS010000143.1, read as the reverse complement.
CATAAGGACAATTTTTTCCGTTTAAAAGAAATCAAGAAAAGGTATGCAATTAATAGATACCGAACGATTTTAAATCCTGTAGGATCAAAACCTGGTAATTTATTTTCAATAAAAAATACTAATCCGATATGCATGAACGCAACAACATACCAAAATACTGTGAACATTGACTTAAATAACTTCATGCCGTGAAGATAGGAATTTTTTTTTTGAAGTTTCAATAAGCATAAATAGGTTATTTATTCAACCATTTTTAAAATATTTTGAAAAATTCCTCCATTTTTTTGTCATATTAATGATTATGTGTATTATTGTATCCTATAACGGAAGTATTTTCTACTTCTACGACAATCCAAAACAACAATTGAAATACCCAAATTAATACATTGCACCTTTTACGCATTTTATGGATAACAAAAATTTAGAAAGTCAAAAACTTTCTGACCTTAAGGAAATGGCCAAAAATCTTGGCATTGAAAAAGCTGAATCATTCAAGAAAGCAGAATTAATAACGCTTATTGCAAGTAAAAATATATCAGCTGTTGAACCTTCAGCACCTGAAACTACTGAAGACCGACCTAAAAGAAAAAGAACAAGAGTTGAATTGGCTGAACCAATTTCTAAAAAGCCAAGCCTTTTTAAGACTAAAGAGGGAATTCCAGCCGGTATTAAAGTTGAAGAAAAATTAGAAGAGGCTCCAATTGAACCAAAAACTGTTGCTACAATAGTTGCTGAAACACCAGTAGTTGCTGAAACAGAGGTTAAAGTGAATGAACTTCC
>JBILYS010000141.1:0-5375 GCA_044377625.1 Crocinitomicaceae bacterium | reverse complement strand
ATCTTCAGAGATTAATACACAATACCAAGAATTCTACAATGAGTTCCAAATGCGTATTACCAATGCTCCAACTGAGCATCAACGGAAATTGTACCAGAAAAAATTAGAAGAACTCACCGAAGCCTTTAATTTTCTAGGAGGAGAAAGTCCTGAAAATAATATTCATGAGTTGCCTGGAATGACAGAATCTGAGGTTGTTGAAGTTGAAAAACAAAATAATTCATCTGCTTTAAAAGAGAACAATTTTGAATCTGAACAACAAAATTTAATTAATAAGGCTATTCTTCTAACAGAAGCTTTAATGTTGTTAAATGTGAAGGAAACTTCATCATCTGCTCAGATTGAAAAAGCTTATTATACTAAAAAATCAGATTTGGAAATAGAATTACGTAAAACTAAAATTGAAGCAGTTAAACAGGTTTGTCAACAGGAACTCGAAAAACTTTCTATGACCTGGCAGATAGTTGAGCCATGGCTTCAAGGTATAATAAGCGAAGAAAAAATTGGGAAAAACAATCTTAAAAAAGTAGAAGCTCTATCAAAACAACTTAAAGCAGAAAAGAAAAATTTAAAAAGTAGAATAATAGCAGTTGCACCAATAGTTGTTGAGAAGTATAAAGCATTTGCAAAAACGGATTGGTTTATACCTGTATTATTCTTTGGAGGAATCGGAATATTGATTCTTCTCATTCTAATAAAAATATCACAATAACCATTTGCATCATCCCATGACATACAACGAAGCATTATCCAAACTAGAACTCGAAGAAGGAGCAACATCTTCAGAGATTAATTCACAATACCAAGAATTCTACAATGAGTTCCAAATGCGTATTACAAATGCCCCAACAGAGCACCAACGGAAGTTGTACCAGAAAAAATTGGAAGAACTCGCGGCAGCATTAGAAGTTTTAGGTGGTGAAAGCTCGGAAAGTAATACGCAAGAATTACCAGGGATTGCTGAGTCAGAAGTTGTTGAAACAGAAAAACGTGTAGAACCATCGGTCTCTAACGAAGCTGAAATGTCTAAAGAAAAAGCACTTCAAATTTTAGGGTTGAGTGAGAAATTCACAACTAAAGAATTGGAAAATGCTTTTAAAAGCAAAGTATCATCTTGTGAAACAGGAAGGGATAATGCAATAAGCACTTCAATTCGAAATGCATATGAAGAAGCAATAATAGAATGTAATTTTGCTCATAATTTGCTCGAAGATTATATATTCATCGCTCCACCAATAGTAAAAGTAGCAAAGCCAACTCCAAAGGTTTCAAAGAATAGTTCAACATCAAAAAAGAAATGGCTTTTACCTGTTTCAATTGTAAGTGGGGTAATAATTGTTGTAATTCTCTTTTTTGCTTTTGGGAATGGGAGTTCAAACACAGATGAACCCATCGATCCCGCTACACATGATAAATATGTTTCTTTAAAAAGCCAAGCAGATTTATTAGCTAAGCAAGGAAATTGGGTAGAGGCTCTTTCCAAATATAATAAAGCACATACCCTTGATAAAACATCTGACGTTAATGACAGCATATTAAGTATGAAGAATCATTTGTTAAATGCAGAAAGAGAAAAGGAAGCTGAAAGTAAACGCATCAAAATTGGGGATGTGTACGAAGGTGGTATAGTCTTTAAAATTGACGCAAGTGGAAAACATGGTTTAGTTTGCGCTACAAAAGATCAAAGAGGTTTGTATATGTTTAAGGAGGCAAAAACATCTTGTCAAAATTTAAATTTAAATGGATTTTCAGATTGGTATTTGCCTTCTTTTGATGAATTGATTTTAATGTGTGATAACGTTGGACAAGGATCTAGTATAGGTAATGTTGGTGGTTTTGTTGAAAGTGGTTATTGGAGTTCTTCGGAGGTTGGTAACAGCAATGCATGGCAATTGAATTTTAACAATGGAATCAAAACTAGCTACAATCAGTGGTACGAATATTCTGCTCGTGCAATACGGGCATTTTAGATGTTAATCGAAAACTCGTTTAACGAAATAAATGGTCGTTTTTTTACAATTTTGCCCAAACTAAAATGAATAAATTCCGACATTATCAAGTACTTTTATCCGATCAATACCAAGCCCAATGACCCACGAAGAAGCATTATCCAAACTAGAACTCGAAGAAGGAGCAACATCTTCAGAGATTAATACGCAATACCAAGAATTCTATAATGAGTTCCAAATGCGTATTACCAATGCACCAACAGAGCACCAACGGAAATTGTACCAGAAAAAGTTAGAAGAACTTGCGGCAGCATTTGAAGTTTTAGGTGGAGAAAACCCGGAAAGCAACACGCAAGAACTTCCTGGAATTAGCGTATCTGAGGTTGTTGAAACAGAAAAAAGTGCTAAACCATCTGTTTCTAATCAAGCTGAAATGTCTAAAGAAAAAGCACTTCAGTTTTTAGGGTTAGGTGAGAAATTCACATCTAAAGAATTAGAAAATGCTTTTAGAAGTAAAGTTTCATCATGTGAAAAAGGAAGAGATAATGCAATAAACGCTTCAATACGAAATGCATATGAAGAAGCGATCATAGAATGTGATTATGCTCACAAATTACTGAAAGAGTATATCTTCTTAACTCCACCAATAGCAAAAGTTGCGAGACCAACTACTCAGATTTCAAACGATAACTCAGCTTCAAAGAAAAAATGGCTTTTACCTATTTCAATATTAAGTGGGGTAATAATTCTAATAATTCTCTTTTTTGTATTCGGGAATGGGAGCTCAAGTACAAATGAACCTATTAATCCAGCCAACCATGATGAGTATGTTTCTTTGAAAAGCCAAGCAGATTTATTAGCTAAACAAGGGAATTGGCAGGAGGCACTTACAAATTATAAAAAAGCCTATTCTCTTGTAGAAACCTCCGAAGTGAAAGACAGTATAGAAAGTATGAAAAATCAATTGCTTTTGGTGTTAAAAGTAAAAGAAGTTTCTATTGCTAGAAAAGAACCTGTGGCAAGTGAAAAAGCCTTGAAAGAGACTGAACGTTTACCAAAGGAAAAAGAAAGTAAACGCATTAAAATTGGAGATACATACGCGGGAGGAATAGTTTTTAAAATAGACGCAAGTGGTGAACATGGTTTGGTTTGTGCGCCAAAAGATCAAGGTGATTTAAAGTGGGAAGAGGCGAAATCAGCAAGCCAAAACTTAACATTAAATGGGTATTCTGACTGGTATTTACCGTCTAAAGATCAATTGAACTCAATGTACATAAATATTGGGCAAGGATCAAGTATAGGTAATGTTGGCGGTTTTGCTTTTAACTACTATTGGAGTTCTACGGAGAACGGTAACTACTTCGCGTGGTCCCAGCGTTTCGACGGTGGTGTCCAGGACGACGACGGTAAGAACTACACCTACTATGTTCGTGCAGTTCGGGCTTTTTAACCATTTAACCATTTAACTATTTTAATTGATATGGGCGGTTAACCGCGGAGCGGTCGATTTTTTCCAATAGCACAGCGTCGTACTAAAGCGTTCTAAATTCAACAGATTAATAATACCTTTATCCAATCAACACCAACCAATGAATAAAGACGAAGCATTATCCAAACTAGAACTCGAAGAAGGAGCAACATCTTCGGAGATTAATACGCAATACCAAGAATTTCACAATGAGTTCCAAATGCGTATTACTAATGCTCCAACTGAGCACCAACGGAAGTTGTATCAAAAAAAATTGGAAGAACTCTCTGAAGCGTTTAACGTTTTAGGTGGAGAAAACCCGGAAAGCAACACGCAGGAACTTCCTGGAATTAGCGAATCTGAGGTTGTTGAAACAGAAAAACGCGCTAAATCATCTGCTTCTAATCAAGCTGAAATGTCTCAAGAAAAAGCACTTCAGATTTTGGGTCTCGGAGAGAAATTCACAGAAAAGGAGTTGGCCAAAGCTTTTCAAACCAAAGTTTCTGGTTTTGAAAATGGTAGAGATAACGCCGCTACAACATCAATAAAAAATGGATATGAAGAAGCTATTATAGAATGCAATTCAGCATACAAGCTTCTTAAAGGCCATGTTTATATTCCTACACCAAAATCAAAGTTTTCTACAACAGAACCTTTTGTTAAGAACAACATGGATGCCTTAAAGAAGAAATGGCTTTTACCTGTTTCGATCGTTGGAGGGGTAATAATTCTAATAATTCTCTTTTTTGTATTCGGGAATGGGAGCTCAAGTAGAAATGAACCTATTAATCCAGCCAACCATGATGAGTATGTTTCTTTGAAAAGCCAAGCAGATTTATTAGCTAAACAAGGGAATTGGCAAGAAGCTCTTGCTAAATATAAGGCAGCGTATAATATTGTTATAACAACCGAAGTAAAAGATAGTATTTCAAGCATGAAAAATCACTTGCTTTTGGCAGCAGTGGATTCTAAAGTCTACAAACCAAAAATAGAGACTTCTACTATAGAAATAACAGACGTTGATGCCTTTTCAAAAAAAAGTAATCAAAAAAACAACTCTTTTGAGAAAAAAAGAAACGTAACAGTGAATAAAACCTACACCACCAAGTCGGGATTGCAATACATGTTTACTGAAATTGGTGAGGGCAGACGTGTAAAAGCAGGAGATAAAGTAACAGTTCATTTTATCGGCAAGCTGACAGATGGAAAGGAGTTTGGGAGCTCTTACAAAAGAGGTACTCCTTATTCTTTTACTGTTGGTGAAGGCAAATTAATTAAAGGTTGGGACGAAGGTATTGCTCTGATAAATGTTGGCGATAAAGTAGTATTCACAATTCCTTCAGAATTAGCTTACGGACCAGAGACGGCTGCTGGAATTCCCGCCAACTCAACTTTAATTTTTGAAGTGGAACTGCTTAATATTATTCAATAACGAAGAAAGACTTCTTATCTTCTAGTAGAAAAACCGCAGGCCGCCAAATGGTATCGAAAAAGTGCTGAACGAGGTGATTCTAATGGTCAATATGAGTGGTACGCTTGCTTATTGCTAGGCAGGGGTGTGAAAAAAATTACATTGAATCTTATAAATGGTTAGTAAAGGCGGCAAATCAAGGACTACCTGAAGTTCAGAATGAATTGGGCTCTTCTTCTATAGGTTCGAATGATCCTGAAGCTTATAATTGGATTATGAAAGCCGCAAAACAAGGAGTTACGCGCGCTCAATACGATATAGGGAAGGCTTATTCGCAAGGTGTTTATGGAGAATCATTGACTGAGGAGGAGAGGACGAAAGAAGCAAAAAAATGGCTTCAAAAATTGCTTCTCGAATTATCGATAGAAAAAATAACAACTATTTAACAATTTCATAAAAACTTTACACAATATTATGTACGCATAATTAGTTCTAGCATTAAACCATATAAAAGCAAGGATTATGAAAATGATGAAAAAAACCCTCC
>JBILYS010000007.1:0-15386 GCA_044377625.1 Crocinitomicaceae bacterium | reverse complement strand
TCTCCTTTTCCTATTCCAACAAATGTGAAGGTAGCGCGATAAACGGCTGAATCAGGATTCACAGAATAAACCAAAACTGAATCATAGATCAATGAATCAATCATTTTGTACAGCACTTGATTTTCAAAATAACCTATTGAATCAATACTGTTTGTTCTAGCTAAATCTAAGGTGTCACCAATTTGAGATAACAATTGCTTTTGAGAAAAGGACAAATCCTGCTGTAAGGATTGATTTTTAGCATCTTGTTCAGAATATACGTTGAACCAAAAATTCAATTTTTTAGAAGAATAAGTTGTTGAAGTTTGGAAAAGTGAACGTGCATAATTTTGATCTGAATATTGAAATTCAATGACAATTCTCGAATCTTTTGTTATTTGGTTGCGAGAAGTAAAAATCACTTCCGCCGAATTGTAATTAATGGTATAATCAAATTCTTGTCCTCTTTCTACTAATTTCCCATCGATATAAACACGCTCTGTTCCCGACAAAACAATAATAAAAGGTTCATTTTCATTTCCTTTCAAACGATAAGGGCCTTGATTTCCTTCTATTCCTGGAATTATTTGTCGAGCGAATTTCCCTTTCGATAAAGCACCACTTACTTGGGTATTCCAAACTTTGGCAGTATCCGTATTCCATTGATAATTCATTGTGAGTCCTTGTCCACGTTTTTTATACGTCATGAAATAACCTTTCGGCTTTGAAATCCAAAAATCACCCGCAATGAGTTTCATTCTATCATTGTAAATTTGAATGAACACTTGGTCAAACTCCTGCAATTTGTTCGTGTTTCCATCTGGTTGAATTGGTAAATTATCATCAGAAACAGAAGCAATCATTTTTAAATTTGGTGCGATATCACCCGAAAGCTCAAGGTTTAAGGTTGAATTAACGCCTAAATCTTGATTATTTCCAAAAGAAACACCTCGAGAAATACTTCCAGATTTAGAAATTGAAGAACCACCAAAAACATCCGAAACATCGTATTGATTAGTGATTAAATATTTATCTCTGTCTCCTTTGTCTTGATTATAAATGATACTTGTATCTCGAGAACCATAAACCTTGGCTAAATTCATTGGTAATACGCGATATACAATTCGAATCGAATCACCGCAAGGAGTTGTTAATGCGAAACGTGCCTTGGCATAATTCAAATAATAGGAATTAAAGGACACCAATTCAGCGCCACAAAAAACTTGAACAGAATTGGGTGAAATGGATAACGTGTCTAAATTCAGCGTATCTGCTGTAGCACTAAATGTTCGTGTACGCAAACTCGTTGTCTGTGAAAAACCATTCACAGCACCAATCAAAAAGACAATTAACAAGCTTATGTGTCGTAAATTTGACATTCGTACGAATGTACAACGTTGAAAGCAGAAAAATCGTGTTTGAAGCGGAAAAAAGCGTCAAAATCAAATATCAATCTTTGCTGTTAAAAAAAGTTAAGCTAAAGTCAAAGCTACCAATGGAAGATTAATTTCGTTAAAAAAAATAAAGTGCGGAAAATACGTGTGAATTTTATTGTTGCTCTTGTTGTAATAGCTTTACTCGCTTTATTGGTGATTCAAGCGTTCCAAACGGTGCAATTATATGACCGTAAATCGACACAATTTGAAACAAATCTTTCTACTTCTTTAGAACGGATTGCTGTTCGTCATGAAAAAGCAGAAGATATTCGGCGCTATATGCACATTGTGAACCGTGATTTTAGCGGCCAATACAAGGATGTTTTAAAAGAAGAATTTAAACTTTTAGTTTCTGCACAGGAATCCATTTCAATTGAAGACACTTCTGTTTTTGAAAACGGAGAAATGCAGAATTACTTAGTGATAAAAGGAAAAGCATACGATTCTTTGACTGGATTAACTACAGAACAAAAAGTTTTAGCGCGAGATGTTCGACAATTAAGGGATTTGTTCGACAAACAAAAAAAGCATTTACCACATAATGATTCTGTCAAATTGGCAATTCAATTAGACCAACGTGTTTTGCAGCAAATCTTTAAAAAGGCAAAATTTGTGAACGACATGATGATCGAAGCATTTAAGAATAATGTGTACGAAGATCCATCAACACGAATTGACCCCGTTTTTTTGGATTCTGTTATTCGAACGGAAATCGGGAACGATGATTTGCCGCATACCTATCAATTTATGATCACTAATGAATATGGCATTCCAATTAAATTTGCCAATTCACCTCCTAATTATAACGGAAAGCTAGACACCCTATTAACTGGTAAAACGGCTTTGTTTCCAAGTAATATTTTAGATGAAGACTTGTATATCCATATTTATTTTCCTAAAAAAGGAGTTTATCTCTTTCATGAAATGTGGGGTTCATTGACCATCAGTTTAACCTTGATGATTTTAATAATTGTAGCCTTAATGTTCATGTTCAAAACCATTTTGGCTCAAAATAAATTGTCTGAGATAAAGAATGATTTCATTTCCAATATGACACATGAATTCAAAACGCCCATTTCAACTATTTCATTGGCCTGTGAAGCGTTGAATGATCCAGATATGGTTCAACAAAACACAACTAATATTGCTCCATTTGTCAAAATGATTAGTGATGAAAATAAGCGATTAGGATTGTTGGTTGAGCGCATTCTTCAAAGTGCCGTAATGGACAAAGGGAAAATAAAATTAAAAGAAGAACGTGTTATTTTAAATGAATTAGTTCAAAATGTAGCTCAAAATGCACAGTTTAGAATCCAAAATTCTGGGGGAAATATTCATATAAATCTCCCAAAAGAACCAATTGAAATTACATCGGATAAAATGCACTTGACGAATATTATTTCCAATTTGGTTGACAACGCAATAAAATATAGCACATCCGCTCCAGAGATTGAAATTAATTTGAAGCGAGAAAATAAGAAACTACTTTTAAGCGTTAAAGATCATGGTGTTGGAATAAAAAAAGAGCACATGAACAAAATTTTTGATAAATTGTATCGCATTCCAACTGGAAACTTGCATGATGTTAAAGGGTTTGGACTTGGTTTAAGCTATGTTAAAGCAATTGCAGACTCGCACGGTTGGAACATCCTTGTTCGAAGCAAATTTGGAGAAGGGTCAGAATTTATACTTGTAATGAAAGAAAAAATATGAGCAAAAAATTGAACATTCTACTTGCCGAAGATGATGAAAACTTAGGCCATTTATTGCATACTTTTATTAAAACTAAAGGATTTGATGCAGACCTTGCTCGCAATGGGAAAAGCGCATTTGAAAAATTTACTGGAGGAAATTACGACTTCTGTATCTTCGATGTGATGATGCCCGAAATGGATGGATTTACGTTAGCAAAAGAAATTCGAGAAATTGACAAAAAAGTTCCGATTCTTTTCTTGACAGCAAAATCCATGAAGGAAGATAAGTTGGAAGGATTTGCTATTGGTGCAGACGATTACCTGACAAAGCCTTTTTCAATGGAAGAACTTCTTGCTCGAATCAATGCAATTCTAAGACGTGTGGAAAGTGGTGATGCAAATGAAGATGCCTTATTGATGGTTGGTAAAATTAAATACGAGCCTGAATTACGCCTATTGCATTTAGCTGAAGGAGTAAAAAAATTGACAACCAAAGAAAATCAATTGTTGAAATTATTGGTTAAAAACGAAAATGAAATATTAGATCGTCAAGCTACATTGCGTGCGATTTGGGGAGATGACAATTATTTCAACGGTCGAAGCATGGATGTTTATATTGCCAAGTTGCGCAAACTTTTGAAAGAAGATGAAGCAATCGAAATAATGAATGTTCACGGAAAAGGATTTAAGTTTTTGGTGAAGTAAATAGACTTTAAGACATTAGGACTGCAAGATTTCAAGACTATAAAAGGATTTATGTTTTTTAGTGAAATAATTGAAGATTTCGCGATTAAGAATTTGTAATTTGTATATGGTAATTCACAACTAATAACGCGCAACGCTTAAAAAGTCGCCAACTTTATCTAACTTAGCGACGTTTTAGAAGAAGTGAAGAATTCAGTGAAATACATATTGCAAAAATTAATGGGTTTTCGGACTTATCTGTATGTTTTTGCGCTCTTTAAAATCAAGACTTTACGATCCGATTCCAAAGAAAAAGACTTCTTCCATTTCTTGACATTATTAGAGGATGGAAAGGGCTCCGTGTTAGATGTCGGAGCAAACATTGGTATTATGACTGTTCATTTAGCGCAAAAATTACCCAATTCAACCATACATGCGTTTGAACCAATTCCAGATAATTTATCTGTATTAAAAAGAATTATCGCAAAATTTCATTTAAAAAAGATAAAAATCCATGAAACGGCTGTTGGTGAAACAGAAGGAAATGTTCAAATGATTTTGCCGCATCAAGGAAAAACAAAGATGCAAGGATTGAGTCATGTCAAGCATGAATCCATCACCGAATGGAACGATGGGGATGAATACTCCGTTCCTTTAAATACTTTGGATAATCTTTTGAATGGTGAACCAATCCAAGGAATAAAAATTGACATTGAGAATTTTGAATATTATGCATTAAAAGGTGGAAAACGGATTTTAGAAACCAACCATCCTGTTATTTATGCAGAATTATGGAACAATGAAAATCGCACGAATTGTATAGAATTATTGTCGAATTTAAATTACAAAGCGCTTGTTGTTGTTAATGATCAACTTGTTTCATTTGACGATCAAAAGCACGACAATCAAAATTTTATTTTTGTTTCAAATTAATCAGTACTTTTTGCGTTAATTTCTCAGATGCAGAAAAAATTCATTTCAAATCTAGTCCTAATTGTTGTTTTAAACCTTTTGGTAAAACCATTGGCTATTTTTGGTATTGATGCTACCGTCCAAAACCGTGTTGGTGCAGAGGAATACGGTTTGTATTTTGCAATTCTGAACTTCACTTTTTTATTCAATATTTTAGCCGATCTTGGAATTAACAATTTCACCACAAAAAATATTGCTCAATATCCTCATATTGCGTCTCGCTACATTGGAAAAATATTCAGTTTTCGCCTAATTCTATTTACATTCTACGCCATTGTTACTTTGTCAATTGGTGTTGGAATTGGATATCGTGGCACTCAATTAAATATATTGTACGTATTGATTTTCAATCAATTACTCATCACTTTCATCGCTTATTTTAGAAGTCATTTTGGAGGCTTACACTTATTCAAAACTGATGCACTACTTTCCGTTTTAGATAGGTTATTGCTCATTATCATTTGCGGCAGTGTTTTAATTTCTAAAACTTTTGGTCAATCTTTTCAAATAGAATGGTTTGTTTGGATTCAAACGATTTGTTATGGAATAACATTTATGGTAGCGTTTGTTTTATTAGTTCGAAAAATAGGTATTCCAAAATTTAAATTCAACTGGGTTTTTTCAATGGCCATTTTACGTCAAAGCTATCCGTACGCTTTAATGATTCTACTGATGATGATTTATACACGCACAGATTCAGTAATGCTCGAACGAATTCATCCAAATGGTAAATTTGAAGCAGGAATTTATGCCCAAGGATTTCGGTTATTTGATGCTTTCTTTATGTTCGGAATGATCTTCACAAATCTGTTGTTTCCAGTTTTTTCTAGGTTATTGAAGACAAAACGTGAAAGTGTTTTTATCATCGTAAATACATCTCGGAATCTTTTGATTGGAGGTGCTATTCTACTTGCATTTATAAGCTTTCAAAATGCAGAATTTATTTTGAATTTCATTTACAAAAACAACATTTCAGAGTCCGTTCTTCCATTTCAATGGCTAATGTGGAGTTTTATTGGGGTGTGTTTAAGTTTCATTTATGGAACACTTTTAACAGCGAATGGAAACATGAAATTCATGAATCAACTTTCACTTGTGGGAATTGTTTTGAATATCATTTTGAATGCCCTGCTCATTCCAAAATATGGCGCGTCAGGTTCTGCATTTGCCACGTTGATTACCCAATCATTTACCGCATTGATTCAAATGATTTATTGCCACCAACTTTTTTCTATTCAAGTAACCATTTCACAAGTTATAAACTATAGTGCTTTCATCTTATTGATGTTTTTAATTCCCTTTATTTCAGTCAATCACACACTTTTATTTTCCTTGCAAATTGGCTTAGGAATCTTAGGTTTAGTATTATTCAAGTTTATAGATATTAAAGCCTTGAAAATTGCATTTAAAGAAAACCTATAGGAATTTTACTGCGATTAAAATAATTTCTCTTAATTCGAGTTATAGCACTGTCAAAAACAAATTAATGCCAATACGTTTGATTCTATTTAATTCGAGTAAAATCAAAGGTTTATCGGTATAATCACTAAATTCGCACACCAAAAACAAACCGAATGACAGATCAAATGAAAGAAATGGAGAAGGAAAGACAGAATCTTTTACTCTTTATCTGGCGAAAACGAAAAATACTTATCCTAATTACAGGAATTGCAGGAGTAGTTTCAACTGTAGTTTCATTAATGATGACGCCACTTTATCTATCAACAGCTATTGTTTTTCCAGCAGCCACAAGTACCGTTTCCTTTTCTGAACAAAGAAATGCCAAAGCAGCAGCAATGGATTTCGGTGAAGAAGAACAATCAGAACAATTGGTTCAAATTCTTCAATCATCTCGTATTCGGAACAAAATTGTTGATCAATTTGATTTAATGAAGCATTATGACATTGATACAAACGATGCCAACAAACATTATAAATTGATGAAAGAATATGAAGGTCATTTCGCCTTTATTCGCACACGATACGGTTCCATTCAGATCGATGTGTTGGATCCAAATCCACAATTGGCAGCTGATATGGCCAACAAAATTGTTGATTTAATTGATACCGTTAAAAATAACATGGTGGCTGAAAGAACGTGGCCAGCGTTTGAAATTAATACCCGAAAGAAAAATCTATTGGATCAAGATCTAAAACTTGTTTTGGTGAAAATGGACAGTTTAGCTGATTTAGGTGTTGTTTCTATTGAAGGAAGAACGAACTTATTCCAAGCTTTTGTAGATGCTAAAAATCAAGAAGATCGAACTTTTTTGCGTCAGCAAATTGATGTTAACTTGAAATACGGTGCTAAATTCGACGCATTAGAACAAATTCGTGATGAGAAAATTGTGAAATTGGAAAAATTCCTCGACTCATATGAACAAGCTGAATCAGATGCAAATTCCGTATTTAACCACAAGTTCGTAGTTGAACAAGCGGTTGTTGCAGATAAAAAAGACCAGCCAAAACGTTTGATTATTGTATTACTTTCGATGATCGGAACGTTTGTTTTCATGGTTTTCGCTTTGCTGATTACGGATAGAATCAAAGAGTTAAAGAAACTAGCTTAATTCCGTGCAATTCATCCAACGAAATAGTCTTTTCCTTTTCCTTGGAATAGCATTTATCCTGTTGTCTGTATATTTTATACAACAAGATATTTCCTATTTATCCTTGTTTCCTTTTGGATTAATGGCAATTTATTTTGCGATTTTTCAAACGGAATGGACGTTCCTTAGTCTGGCATTTTTAACACCACTTTCTGTCAACATTGAAGAATACACGCAAAGTTTTGGTTTGTTTGTTCCAACAGAACCGATTCTCTTCACATTGATGTTGCTGTTCATCTTACTTCAAATTCAAAAACCTTTTATTGATAAAGAATTATGGAAAAACCCGATTGTTTGGGCTTTGGGATTTTATTTGTTTTGGATATTAATTACTTCCATCACAAGCACTGATCCCGTTACATCCTTAAAATATTTGCTTTCCCGATTGTGGTTCATCCTTCCAATAGTAATCTTTAGTCCAACATTTTTTGCGAACTCACAAAATATCAAACGCTTCATTTGGTTGTTTATCATCGGAATGATGATTGCCATAACGTATACATTAATTGTTCACGCTTCTTATCAATTTGGTGAAAAAGAAGGACATTGGGTGATGTGGCCATTTTTCAAAGACCATACGATTTATGGGGCAATTGTAGCGTTAAGTGTGCCCCTTGTTTTTGGTTTATACTTTTCTAAAAAACACCATCCTTTGGTTCAAGCAACAATCATTGGATTCATTTCAATTACACTTTTAGGATTGTATTTTTCCTATACACGAGCAGCATGGTTGAGTGTATTTGCTGCAGTTGGGGTTTGGGGACTCATCCGCTTTAAAATCAAATTTCGTTTAGTAGCTGGAATAACCCTTTTCATTGGTGCATTGCTCTTTTTCTCCTGGGATGCCATTCAAATGAACATGGCTAAAAATAAATCAGAGCATACCACAGAGGACTTTGGGAAGAAACTAGAATCTGCAACGAATGTTACAACAGACGCTTCCAATTTGGAAAGAATTAATCGTTGGACCTGCGCGATAGACATGTATCAAGAACGTCCTTTCTTTGGTTTTGGACCAGGAACATTTGCTTTCGAATATGCGCGCTTTCAACATGCCGAAAACATCACTATTATTTCTACCAATTTTGGGAATTTAGGCAATGCGCACAGCGAATATCTCGGCCCTTTAGCTGAGATGGGAACAATTGGATTTATTTCCATGGTCTTAATTGTAATCGCTATCTTCTACAAAGGAATCACACTTTATATCCGCTGGCCAAAAGAAGACAAAGAAATGCGCATTTTTATTTTATCCATGATTCTTTCATTAACAACGTACTTTGTTCACGGGGTTCTAAATAATTTCTTAGATACAGACAAAGCAGCTGTTCCAGTCTGGGGAATGTGCGCCATTTTTATTGCGTTGGAGATTTCTTTGAAGAAGAAGAACAACCAATCAATTACAAAAAAAGGAGATCAATAGATTACTTTTAATGACTCACCCACAAAGAAGGATTCAAACATTGAACAAGTGTTCCAACAACTTGATGGATTTCAAAATGCGCCACAGAAACTGATGCGCCATCGCTCACTAATAAAGAACCAATTGATTGCTTTGTAGTGACTTTTGACCCAGTTTTCACATACGTGTCTTGCAAGTTACTGTAAACCGTTCTATAATTTCCATGCTTAATAATTACTACTTTCCCAGCACCCGGAATACTCAATACACTCGTGACTTCTCCTTCAAATACAGCTCTAACTTGTGAGTTTTTAGGTGAACTAATATCAATACCATTATTGTTTGTAAACACATTATCCAATGTAGGATGCGCATTTTTTCCAAAACCTTCTGTCAATGAACCTTTATCTACTGGCCATGGTAATTTGCCTTTATTTCCTTCAAAACTTTTGCTTAATGCAGCCGTTTCTTTGGTCTCAACAGTAACGTTGATTACTTTATCTGGTGCTGTTTCCGGTTTTGTTGCTGTTGAAGATGATGCAGTTGAAGCCGTTCCTCCCGAACTTTTCTTTTTAGCAGCAGCAGCAGCAGCTTCGGCTTTTTTACGTTTTGCTTCGGCAGCAGCAATCTCATTTTGGATAGCGTCGTTAATTTTTTGCTTTAAAACAGCCTTTTTCTTCTCATCCGCTTTCAATTGGCTCACCAAAGCGCCTTCCTCTTGCTTAAACTTTTTGTATACTACTTCTTGTTTTTGTTTATCTTTTTCAATTGCTGCTTTTTCAGATTTTTTCTCATTTAAAACAGCCAATTTGTATTGTTTTTCTTTTTCGATGGAAGAAATTTCCTTTTTAATTAACCCTTGATGCTGACGGATAATTAAAAACTGTTTGTTTTGAATATCAGCAATTCGCTCAAGGTAATTTCCTCGTTTAATTGCTTCATTATAATTGGTAGATGAAAACACAAACATCATCTTTCCAAATTTGTTGCGATGCTTGTAAGCGTATAAAAGTAAATCTTTGTATTGTGCTTTTAATTTAGCAAGTTTATTATGTAAATCTTTGATTTCTGATCCTTTTTCAACAACTTTTATTTCAGCACCACGAACTTGATTATCAAAATTTGAAACCAATTCCTCTCTAAATTTTATTTGATTATCAATTAAACGCAATTCATTCAAAGAAGCTTCGGTATTGCTTTTTGACTTATCCAACAGTGATTTTGTATTGGAAATTTTCTTTTCCAAACGCGATTGTTCTGTTTTTAATTTCTCACTAGTAGTTTGAGCAAACAAGGAAGTTGCACAAAAAAAGAATAAGACTATTGATATTTTATTCGCACTTTTCATAACCTTCAGGTATTACAAAAAACAATGGTTGGGGCTGATCTATTTCAGCTTTATCGTAATTTAAGTTGATTTGAATCTGATTTCGTGGTGAAGTAATTTTTATAAATACATCTTTTGGCAAATTATATCCTTGGACCAATTCCCTTGTCAAATAATCAACTTGAATCGTTGTTGAATCGGATGGACTTTCAATAAACATGGCCTTCAAATTTGTTGCATCATCCGTTAGGAAATATTTCACCAAAATATCATTTCGTTCAATTTGTCTGCCATTTCTATCCAATCGTTTCATCTCTCTTTTTTTGTGGGAAGAAATAATATAATTATACGGATCGTGAATTTGAAAGTACTTTTGTGTTGTGTCATAATCCAACGGCATGCCCAAAATCAATTCTTCCAAGTTGCGATAATTAAAATCTATCCCAAAATTATCTTTGATATAACTCAAACTTTGAATGATGTAACATTTATCTCTTTTATTGACAACTTTTACGGTATCCGCTGTAATAATTGAATTGATAATTGGAATTTTAGCGTAAGTAATTGTTGTATTTATCGCACTATCTTTCACCATTCGAATAGAAGTTTTGAAACTTACATTCCGATTGGTATCCGAAAATTCGGTGGCAATTTTAGTATAAAAAAATGTTGGTTTAATGTGGGATAAACTGTCCATCGTTGTAAGTAAATCCTGTGTTTTTTTACGCGGCAATTTTTCTTGCTGCACATCGGTCAGTTGCTTTGCACACGAAAACAAAAGAACCATTGTTCCAATAAAAGAGAAATATTTAATACAATGGTTCATAATATTCTTTTCGTTCGATTTTTTTATCAAGATTTTTATTGGTAGAACCTAATTCTTTGGCTTTAATCCAATATTCAACAGCTTTATCTTTATTATCTGTTTTAAAATAACCGTCTCCCATGTGTTCAACGATAATTTTATCAGAAGGTTGTAATTTATAGGCTTTTTCAAAATAACGCATGGCATCGACATATTTTTGCGCTTGAAAATGGACAAAACCTTTTGTGTCGATAAAATGTGGAACTTCACAATTTTCTGGTGCAATCTCAAAAGCTAAAATCATTGCACGTGGTAAATCAATTTTCGCCAAAGCCAATCGGTAAGCGTAATTGTTTTTTATCAATAAACTTTTTGGATCTAACACAATTGCTCTTTCATAATTTTCAATACCAGCTTTGAAATCTGCCTTTCCAAAATAAGCTTCACCCAATTGGCTATACATTTCGGATTCAATTGCTTTATCGTTTGCAACAAGGTCTTTTCCTGTTTCTAAGGTAGTGATTGCTTCATCGAATTTTTTCAATTGAACGGCACTTAAACCATTTAAAAGATAAACTGCAGCAATCGTTGGAAAATATTCTAAACACACTTTACTATCATCGTATAAATCCTCAAATTTTGATTTTTGGTATTCCATGATCATCACCTGGTTCCATATCGGATATTGCGATTTATCGTATTTCAATGCTTCTTTGTAAGATTTAAGAGCTTCATCTTCTTTCTCCGCACGCAGCATGTAATCTCCTTTGATCGAATGAACTTTTGCATCAATTGGATATTGCGTTACCAAAATTTCTACTAATTCATACACTTCAGGATCTATCTTGTGGCTCGCTTCGTGGATATTAATTAAGATCTTCATCTTTGTGTCGATATCAACATCGTCACATTGAAACGCTTTTTTCAATTCAACATAAGCGATTGCTTGTTTTCCTTGTTGACGGTAAATATCCGCTAACGCCAAATGTGCTCTCCCATTATTTGGAGTTGCTTTAACCAATTCTTCCAAGAATGAAAGTGCTTTTTCAGCCTGATTTGTTTGGAAATAATAATCAACCAAAGTAGCCAATAATTGCGGATCTTCAGGATACAATTTGCGTGCTTTTTCTAATTCGAGAATTCCTTTTTCAGGCTGTTTTACCTCAACGTACATTTTGAATTTTTGAATAGAAAGCTCAGGATTAACTCCTATTTGATCTTCCATTTTATCAAACATTTTTATCGCTTCAGTAGTTTTATTCAACTTCACCAAACATTCTGCATAGCCATATAACCATTCCACATTTTGTGGTGTATGTTTTACTAATTTCTGGAAATTTTTAACTGCTTCTGAAAAATTACTTTGTTCAAATTGCATATAAGCCAACTCTTGGGTATACCAAATGTTGTTTGGATCTAATTCCGCAGCTTTTAATATATATTCTGCTGATTTAGCCTTGTTATCCTTCATCAAATTTAATTCCGACAAAGCATAATAAACAGCATCATCTGTTTGTTTGATCAGAAGACATTGTTCAAACATAGCAATAGATTCGTCAATTTGACCGCGTGCTTTTAAGCGAACACCCTCATGGAATTTTTCAATGTACGGATATTCCGCAGCTGAAAATCCGGGAACTTCCTTTGATTTCTTCATTGATCCGCAGGAAGAAATAAGTAATATCAAGAAAATTGTTAAATAGCTATAAAACCTCATTCGTTCACAGTTGAAAAATCGCCAAGACTCAAATCACGTGCCGAACCGACATAATTTGCATTAGAGCCTATCATTGAATCTTTTAAAATAGCATTTGTAATTTCAGAATTTTGCTGAATATTAGAATTTGTAATAATAGAATTCATGATTCGCGTGCCTTTTCCTAAAGATACATGTGGACCAACAACTGAATTTTCAATGACAACTCCTTCATCGATAAAACAAGGTGGAATGATGACAGAATCAATAATATCCGCTGATTCAGCAACCATCATTTTGTTTTTTTCAAAATCATAATCCAACACGCGCTGATTGGTGTGAACAGTTACTTCTTTGTTGCCACAATCTAACCATTCGATAACTTCTCCAGGTTTAAATTTGTATCCCGCTTCTGTTAAACGACGCAAACCATCTGGTAATTGATATTCACCACCTTTGATGATATTATTGTCAATTAAATATTCCAATTCAGTTCGCAAACGTTCGCCATCTTTGAAATAATAAATTCCAATCATCGCCAAATCAGAAACAAACTCTTTTGGTTTTTCGACGAAATCAATAATCTCCCCTTTGTCATTCATTTTGATTACACCAAAAGCACTTGGGTCTTCAATTTGTTTTACCCATAATATCCCATCATCATTCGGGTCTATCTTGAAATTTGCTTTGAACAAGGTATCGGCAAATGCAACAACAACTGGTCCTGTCAATTTTTCTTTTGCGCACAAAACTGCATGCGCCGTTCCAAGCGGTTTCTCTTGGTAATGAATCGATCCTTTTGCTCCCAAACTTGCCGCAACAGCAATTAATTCTTTTTCCACCTCATCACCAAAATCAACACCAATCACAAATGCAATTTCATCTATTTTTTCTGTGCAAACAGCTGCGATATCCTCTACTAATCTATGAACAATTGGTTTTCCACCAACTGGAACAAGTGGTTTTGGGACTGTTAATGTATGTGGACGAAGACGACTTCCGCGTCCCGCCATTGGAACAATAATATTCATACTTACAATTATTTATCTGGGATTTGTAATTCAGGATTTATCCTAAACTCTTATTCCCTATATTAATTTAAAGATTTCCTCCCCCTTAATCCCCCTCCAAAGGGGGAAAGAAAAACAAATCATTTCACTCCTGTACTACCAAATCCTCCAGCTCCTCTTTCGGTTTCTGATAATTCAATTGATACATTCCATTCAGCTTGCTCCACTTTTGCAAAAACCAATTGAGCGATCCGTTCACCGTCTTGAATTACAAAAGTTTCATTTGACAGGTTAATTAAAATCACTCCAACTTCACCTCGATAATCTGCATCGATAGTTCCAGGAGAATTTAAAACAGTAATTCCATTTTTAAAAGCCAAACCACTTCTTGGTCGCACTTGACATTCAAAACCTGCTGGAATTTCCATAAAAAGTCCTGTTTTCACTAATACCCTTTCCAACGATTTTAATTCAATTGGTTCAATCAAATTTGCTCTAACATCTAGTCCAGCAGATGAAGAAGTTTCATACGCCGGTAAACTGTGTTTTGACTGATTGATAATTTTTACTTGCATTTGCCTTTAATTGACTTCAAAAATACGAAAAAGAAAGGGGATGAAATGCGCTAGATTACTTAGAAATCAACAACGAAGTATTAACAATCTACGTCGTTTTTTTAAAGGATGATTTTTCAAAAGAATAAACCATTGCGATATAAAGTAAAATGAGCGCATTGTGGACAAATAATTTACCCATTGAACCTTGAATATCAAGCATTCGGGTGATAAAATAGAAGAACAATGCGACTCCCAAATACAAACCAAATTTCCTTAAATTATATTTGATTGGATAATATTTTTGTCCGAGTAAATATGACGCAACCATTTGGAAAGCATATACAATTAATGTTGCCCAAGCGCATGCCATGAATCCATAAATTGGGATAAAAATCATGTTTATGACGAGTGTTAATCCAGCACCTGCGATTGCTATAAAAGCCCCAAATTTTGTTTGTCCACTTAACTTGTACCAAATACTTTGGTTGTAATAAATACCTAAAAAAACGTTTGCTAATAATAAGATTGGTACAACACCCAAACCAACATAATACGCTTCATTGCGAATAAATAATTTGAAAATATCAATATTCAAAGAAACGACAAGAAATACCAAACAGACCATTGCGACGAAGAAATTCATCACTTTCGCATAGACTTTGTTTTTTTCCTCATTTTTCATTTGCGCGAAGAAAAATGGTTCGGCTGCGTATCGATATGCTTGCAATAAAATCGTTACTAACATGGCCAATTTATAACATGCGCTATAAATTCCAACTTGTCCTTCAGCATATGTGAGCGATTCAACGGTTGAACCATCATATAAAATGTGTTTCAATAAAATTCTATCAATTGTTTCGTTGACAATTCCAGCAAATCCGGCTATAACCAATGGTATTGCATAAATTCCCATTTCTTTGGCAAGTATAAAATCGAAATTTAAACGCAGGTTTAAGAAATGTTTATAGAGTAAAATTGGTTTAATCAGTGATGCAAATAAGTTGGCAAAAAGAATGAACAAAACTCCTTCTTCAGGTCTTGCAGGATCAAAAGCACCTAGCATTAAAAATAAATTCAATCCTATATTAACTCCTATTGATGCAAATTGAATGGACGCAAATTGTTTTGCTTTGTTTTCCGCTCTTAGTTTTGCTAATGGCAATGCAGTTATTGCATCAATACAAACAATAGCTCCAAGTAAAATAATGTATTCAG
>JBILYS010000139.1:0-5414 GCA_044377625.1 Crocinitomicaceae bacterium | reverse complement strand
AGGTACATTTCGTTTTACCTGAAAATAAGTTGCAATACTTTCTTTGAAATCAGGCAATCCTTCGGGTGGACCGTAACAATAATACTGATCCTTAGCAAAAGCACTAATCGCTTCTGAAATTTCTGGGGCACTTGGAAAATCTGGGTCTGCAGCAGTTAACGGTATTACTCCTTCTGGCAATGTTGCCCATCTTAAATTAAACGCACGCTGTTTTAAGAGTGTTAAATTGACTGAATTATTCTCAAACATAAGATGACAGCTTTTTTTAAAGATGAGTAGTATGAAGCTTAAATATAACTAAAAAGTATCAGGTTGAAAATAAATAATCTAAAAAACACAAGCGTTAATATGCCATTAATTATAAGATCTTTATTCTTTCCAAATTATTTTTAAACCCATTTCATCAAAAAAATTTATAATTTCAAATTCATGAAAAAAATATTTTTACCACTAGCGCTGCTTTTTGCGTTTGGATTAGGACTTTTAACAATGTCATTTATTGGCACAACTAAAAATGAAAAACACAAGGAAGAAAAGCCCATTAAATTAGGTGTTTTTTCACTTAGCTTAAATGTCAAAGACCTTAAAGCATCAAAAGCGTTTTACGAGAATTTAGGATTTTCTAAAATGGGTGGCGACGAGGCTTCAAATTATTTAATCATGAAAAATGAAAACACCATTATTGGAATATTCCAAGGAATGTTTGAAGGAAACATGCTTACGTTTAATCCGGGATGGGACGTTAACGCTAAAAACGTGAAGAACTTCGATGATATTCGCGTCATTCAAAAGCACTTGAAATCCAAAAACATTCCCTTGACGCTGGAAGCTGATGAAAAAACTTCAGGTCCTGCAAGTGTAATGTTGATTGACCCTGATGGCAATGTTATTTTGTTGGATCAGCATCGTTAAACAAATTGTTTGCTTTTCAATTAACTTTTAACGCCTAGTAAAGGGTAAATTATAGTACTTAGCCGATACTCCACAAATATTGGATTCAATGAAGTAGGTCCAAATGCAATTTAAACAATTCCGCACAAGCCTTAGCATCACTCAAAGCATCGTGGTGTTTTAATTCAATGCCGTGTTCATCACACAATACATTCAATTTCTTTTTATAGATTTTATACGTACAATGTTGGTGGAATTGAACTGATTCCATGCCGTAATAAGCAAGCGTTTTGTTCAATACACTGAAATCAAATGCTCCGTTGTGCGCAACTACGTCTTGTCCTTCGATGAAATGTTTGATTTCTTCCCATACATCTGGAAAGATGGGCGCAAATTTCGTGTCACTTGGAGAAATGCCATGAATATCAATGAAACGATCCCAATAATAATTATCTGGTGGATACACTAATTGATTATAGGTTTCAACAATTTCTCCATTTTCAACTCGAACGATTCCAACTTGACAAATACTGTGCTGTTTGGGTTGTGCAGTCTCAAAATCGATTGCGGTGAAAGAAGTGATCTTCATAATTTGAAATTGAACTTTTGATTATAAAAAATTACACTGATTAATCAAGAAACTTAATTTTTTAAATACGCCTCTTGATGAGAAGTAATATGCATTTTTTGAATTGGAATCGTATCCCATTTTTCCGATATGAGAACAGCGGTAATTTTCACTGCTACGGTAACACCGATTAGTGCATTGTCGTTGGAAAGACAAACGTAATACTGTCCTTTTTGGACATCAGTCATTCTAGAAAAATCGTTTATTATTTTACCCTTTTTGATATACGAAAACTTTTTTCCAGCTTGATATAATTTTCCGTTATCTCCATGGAGTAAATAGAAATCAATGTCTTCACCGGATTGTGCAACTGTTAAAAAGGAGGCTCCTCCTAGTGCTAGTGCTGCCATTGGACCATATCCAGGAATTCGTGATAAGATGGGTCCCGCTTTAGAAGCAAGATTTCTTGTTGCTTTTTCATATGCTTCTTGTCCCGATTGATCAACACCGATATAATAACTCCATGAAACCGTTTTTTCTGGTAACGAGAAATTTAAAATTGTTTCATTTCCTCCTCTATTTGTTGTTGAATGTACTTTTGCAACTTGATCAGTGAGATTTGAAATAGTTGTGTCAGTCTTTATCAACGTTCGTTCTTGATGCGTTGTATAAGATGTGTCATTTACAGTTTTCCAAAACACCGCTGTGTTGAAATTCTTTGTTGCTTCTGAACTTGGAATACGCTCAATTTTATATTTACAAATTCTTGCTCCAATTGCTGTATTTGAAAATCGAAACTGATAAATTGCCGTTTTTGGAATTGTGAAGCGTTTATTTTTTATTGATTTTGTGTTATATTCTTTGAATTTAGAAGTTGAGGACATTTCAACTATTTCAACTTCATTTAATTCTTTGCCGTTTATTTCTTCGCAATTAAAAATCACCTGGTCACCTTCCGCAAAGCCAAAATAGAAAGACTTCTCACCAGCAGTATGAATTTTAATTGTTGATTCTGTCACTTCAATAGGCGTTTGAGCGAATAACAATTGAGTAAACAAAGCGGCTAATACAAAAAATATAAATTTCATGAGCTAATTTTAAGCATTCTTCTTTAAAACGACAACGAAACTAAGCAAATCTTAAGTCCCTCCATAAATTAATGGCGCGAAGTTCTTCACAAAATAAAAAAAGGAAGAAGCAGTAATATGTTCTTAGTGAAGCTTAAGGAGTTGTTAGGCGCAGCAGTGCAACTGCAGCGAAGCGGGTTGAACCAAGATGTTCCTTTGAAGCATTTACGCGCTGATATATCACCTCTGCTGCTGTATGACCATGAGCTGCCCAATGCATTTTATTTTGAATCGTTTTAAAGAATTGCTGTGAAGTTTCTATGCGTGCATCATAATCGATACTAGTAGCATAAATATCCAATACTTTGCGCCAAAAAACTTTTTCGGAAGAGCGAATATCCCGAATACGCGTTAGTAATTCATCAAAATAGCTGCTAACACCTGCTTCTTTGAGCAAATCGTCATTCATGGTAAAGCCTTTTACAATGTACTCTCTCAAACGAGCTGTAGCCCATTGTCTGAACTTTGTACCTTGAACACTTTTCACACGATAACCTACTGAAATAATTACATCGAGATTGTAGTACTTTGTTTCATAGTTTTTACCATCTTCTGCAGTTGTTCGGAAATTCCGAACAACTGAATTTTCATATAATTCACCTTCAACAAAAACATTTTTGATATGTTCACTAATCGTAGATTTAGATTTTTGAAACATTTCACCCATTTGCGCTTGGGTCAACCAAACGGTTTCATCCTCCAAACGTGTTTGAATTTTTGTTTGACCATCTTCGGTTTGGTAAAAAAGTATTTCTGAATTATTCATGTTCATTTTCTTGCGATAAACTTAAAACAGCTTTTTTTGATTGGGTTAAATTACTAAAATATGTTCTTTAAAAGTGAAGGTTGGTTTTTAAAACGCAGCAGTGCAACTGCAGCGGAGCGGGAACATATTATCCTGCCCATTTATCACCTTCTCAATCATCTTATACTTCGCCTTCACATCTTCGCCCATGTAAAAATCTAGTAAATCTTTCTATCTGCCAATCCCAATATTAAACTTCTATTCATTATCAATTCAGCGATTCATCTAGTAAATTGTAATAAAAATGCCCTGCTAAATCTTTTTGAAATTCTTTTAATTCTGAATATCCCATGTATGGAACATGTAAATCGACAACAGGGATTAAAAACAATTCAGATGGATTACTCGGTTGTCCACCAAATCCCAACAATATATATACTGGGATTTTATTTTCTTTTTCAAAATTCTTGTAGGTTATTAATTGTCTTTTTTCTGCAAACTCTACTATCCCATCGTAAGATTTTGAGCGGTATTTACATTCTATTGCAAATCGTCGCTTAATATCTTTCAAACTAAACTCCAGTTCCAAATCAGGATAAGTACTAGATTCTGGATAAATTCCATCTAAATATTTATCACCACGCCATTCTTTTAATTTGTAGAATTTTTCTGATTGAAAACGTTTAACAACAAAATCTTCAAACTTTTTACCTTTTTCTTGAGGTGTGAGTGTTTCACTTTCCTTTTGAGGAACAGGTTTTTTATTCACAGTTTTTTCAGGCTCCTTTTGAACCACTTTTTTGGTCGTACCGCTATTTAAACCTTGGCGAAATGGTCTAATGATAAATCTATATATCACAAAAATGACAATAATAAGAAATATATATTCTGTTTTCATTTTCTCTTTCCTTTACCCCAACATTGGCCAATCCTTAGACTGACCTTCGGCTTGTTCGATTACTTCTTTTAATAAATTATAAAATTCAACTCTTTTTACTTTTCTCTCATTTCATCAATGAATCCTTCAAAAGCTTTAATGAATTTTGGTAAATATTCACAGAAGAAGTCACTCATTTCTGCCCAGTCGGTTTCAGAATAAATGGAAACACCTGGTTTATGAAACTTTATAATGCTCATTTTATTATTTGGCATTTCAGACCAATCTAATTCATTTCCAAAAACTGCTTCGATTGATGATTTATTCTTTTCTAGAAATTTAAAAAGTCTTTTATTTCGCTCTAAAGAGGATGTTGCAATTAAAAACTCTAAACGAGCTTCAAGTTTAGTTGAAACACAAGCATAATAAACACCTCCAACTCCAGCGCCTGCTAGAAGCCATGCATCGTTATTAGGTGATATCTGATCAAATTGAGGTGTAACTTTGCTTAATTTTGGTAATAAGTATTGCCAGAATTTCTTGCGAACAATAAATCTATTTGGTTTATCATTGTTTCCCAAATCATATTTAATCGTTAACTCATCCTCCAATTCAAAAAGCGTTAATAACCGTTTCAGAATACTGAACTTAGAAGGACTATCAATATTCGCTTCGATGAAATAGCCATTCACCAACTCTTGTGGCGCTCGAAAATCTTCTTTTGAGCGTGTTATTTTTAAACCAACATCATTTGACAAGAGCAATTCAGGGTTCTTTTCATAAAGTTTACCAACAACATAAAAATACATCTGAGCAATTGTTTCCTCTTCAACTTTCTCTTCTTCAAATATAAAATATTCCAACTTCTGATGTTTTGGTGATTCTGCATCAAAAATGTTTTGTTCGCTTAACGTATCTGTTTCAGGAAGCGCAATATCTGGGTATTGCCAAATGGCTAAAAAACGGTTGTAAATGATTTCAAAACGCTCTTCATATTTCTCTAGGTTCCAGCTATCAATTTGATTTAAATAGACATTTAACCAAAGACGCGAGAATTTATATCCTTGCTCACCGCCATCTTTGTTCATGTCCTTTTTCTCTAGGAATGATTTATTGCTTAACAAGCCATTGTTTCCTGAAAGCGTTAAGTTGGCAATGGTATTTAACTTTTTCTCTTTGAATATATTTAATTCTTCTCCATTCAAC
>JBILYS010000138.1:0-5419 GCA_044377625.1 Crocinitomicaceae bacterium | reverse complement strand
AGGGGAGCGCTAGCAAATAATCCAGGAATTGGAACAGGTGGAGCAACTGCTCATACTAATGGTAACGGAAATGGGAGTACTTTTTTAGGAACATTTAATGGTGCAGATGGCGCTCGCAAAGGAGAAGGAATTGGAGGTTATACAACCGAATATGCGGCTTTATATTCAGAATTTGGACGCAGTGCTCCTGCGAATGGTGGCGGTGGCGGTGGTCATTCAAATTCTGGCGGTGGTGGTGGTGCCAACGTCGGTGCTGGCGCATATACAGGAAAAGGTGTTCCAACTACTACCTTTGGAAACGGACCTTGGAATCTAGAATTAGCTGGTTTTGGAGGTTCCTCAAGTTCTGGCGGTGGTAGAGGAGGTTATTCCTTGTCTTTATCTGATCAAAATGCGTTGGTATCTAAACCGAATTTAGTTGTTTGGGGAGGAAATGCCCGAAGAGAAAATGGTGGTTTAGGTGGTCATCCTTTAGCGTATGACGCAACACGTTTATTCATGGGTGGCGGAGGCGGCGCTGGTGAAGGAGATTCTTTTAATGGAACTAGTGCAAATCAAGCTGGTGCTGGTGGAGCAGGAGGAGGAATAGTTTATGTCGTTTCTTATGGAACTATTAGTGGAACTGGTACTATAGAATCTAATGGAGCGGTTGGTCAAAACACGAATCCATTAAATCAAGCATTAAGTGCAACTCCTTCAACATCGAATAAAAGGGGAAATGATGGAGCTGGAGGAGGAGGAGCAGGCGGTTCTATTTATATTAAAAATATAGCAGCAATTCCAGCAACAATTTCATTAACTGCTAATGGTGGTGTTGGTGGAAATCAAAATTTAACATTTAACTTTCCTGCTGTGTCAGAAGCATCTGGCCCTGGTGGAGGTGGTGGAGGTGGTAACATTACACTTACTTCAGGAACACCTGTTCAATCTCTTATTGGTGGTATTTCTGGCACAACAAATTCAACTCAATTATCAGAATTCAACGTAAATGGTGCAACAAATGGTGCTGTTGGAGTTGTGAATCCAGTTAGTGCGATTTTTAATTATACAGCTAATAATGTAACTATTTGTCAAGGTACAAACCCTACATTGACAGCAGTCGTAACTGGTACTTTACCTGGAGTTTTAAATTGGTATTCAGTACCATTTGGCGGAACTTCTTTAGGAACGGGAACAACGTATACTATCCCATTGCCGCTTCTTGCTGCAGGAGTTTATACCTATTACGTTGGTGTTTGTCCAGGAACATTTAGAATTCCGGTTAAAGTAACTGTAAATCCGAAACCGGTTATAAATGGTCCCGCTGTTTTAACCAATCCGAATTGTATCTCAGCAGGTTCTATAACTGGATTGACAGTTAGTAGTGGCACACCATCTTTTACTTATTCTTGGAACGGAACAGCAACTGTTGGTCCTGATTATACAAATATTCCTGCTGGAACATATAATTTGACGGTGACAGACAGTAAAGGTTGTACTGCAACTTCAGGTCCTTATAACCTAGTTGGAACATCAGGTCCAATAATCAATGCTACTGCGGTGGTTGTTCAAAATCAATTGTGTAATGGTACGTTAGGTTCTATTACAGGAATCACTGCAACAGGGACAAGTTTGACTTATTCATGGTCAAATTCAGGTGGCGCCTCATTAAACGCTTCAAATTTAGTGGCTGGAGCATATACATTGACAGTTACCGATGGAGTTGGTTGTACAGCTACTTCAGGTCCTTATAATGTTGGTTTTACTGCAGGTCCAACAGTTGATGCAACTGGAATAGTTATTACACCTGAAACATGTGGAAATGCAAATGGTGCTATCTCTGGAATCACAGCAACTGGAACTGGTTTAACGTATACATGGAATGCGATTGCTAATCCTTCATTAAATATTTCATCTCAAGTTGGTGGATCTTATACCTTAGTAATTTCAGATGTAAATGGTTGCACTGTTTCATCTGGACCACATGTGATTCCTTCAATTGCAGGTCCTACAATTAGTACAATTGGAATTAACGTATTGAATGAAAATTGTAATCTAGGAAATGGAAGTATTAGTGGATTAACGATTGTTGGTGGTACTCCAACATACACTATTAGTTGGTCCAATACTGCGCAAACGACTATGGATATTTCCAATATAGTAACAGGGCAATACACATTAACTGTGACTGATTTCAATAATTGTGTTGCAACTTCAGGACCTTATGATATTGCAAATTTATCAGGACCAGTATTAGATGTTACAGCCGTTACTATCCAGGATGAAATGTGTAATGGTACAATGGGTTCTATAACAGGAATTACAGCAACAGGTTCAGGATTAATTTATTCTTGGTCAAATTCTGGTGGAGCTGCATTAGATGCAACTAATTTAACTGCTGGCTCTTATACTTTAACCGTAACTGATGGGGCCGGATGTACAGCAACTGCAGGACCTTACGTTATTTCGTTTGTTGCAGGTCCAACAGTTGATGCTACGAATAGTGTTATTACTCCAGCGACTTGCGGACTTGCGAATGGGTCAATTAATGGAATTACCGCAACAGGAAATGGATTAATATATACTTGGAACGCTATTGTTAGTGCGACATTGAATTTAGCCAATCAAAACGGGGGGAATTATACACTTGTTGTGACTGATAATAATGGGTGTACTGTTTCATCTGGTCCGCATAATATAGCTACAATTTCGAGTCCAACTATTAATATTGGTTCAATAGTGATGGTGCCAGAAAATTGTAATCTTGCAAATGGTAGTATTAGTGGAATTACAATTTCAGGTGGAAGCCCTGGTTATTCTTATGTATGGACTGGAACGAGTCAAACAACCTTAGATATAACAAATTTATCTGCAGGAAGTTATTCTTTAACAGTTACAGATATAAGCGGGTGTGTGGTGAACGGTGGTCCTTATTCAGTGACTAATTCAGGTGGACCAAATTTGGATGAAACGAATGCGGTTATTACAAACTTACTTTGTGACGGTACACTTGGAACAATTTCTGGAATAACTTCGACAGGTGCAGGGTTGAGCTATAGCTGGTCTAATGGAGGAGGAAATTCACTTGATGCAACAGGATTAGCAGCAGGAACTTATACGCTAACGGTAACAGATATTAACGGTTGTACTTATAATTCATTGCCTTATACAATAAATCCTTTAGTGCCTTTTGATTTAGATTTATTAGGCATTTTGGTTACTCAAACATCGTGTACATCAAATACAGGAACTGTTACTGGAGCCCTTTTAGTAGGAGGAGTTAATGCTGTTGTTTCATGGACAAATAGTACTGGGACATACAGCGCAAATACATTGGATATAGCAAATTTACCATTTGGAACTTACACAATAACGGCTAGCGATGACCAAGGATGTTCTGAATCATTTACAATTTACATAACACAATTAAATGCACCAATGATTGATTTAAGTTTGATGGTTCTTACTCCTGAACATTGTGGTCAAAGTGATGCTAGTATTACAGGTGTTTCAGCTGTTGGAGGGTTCGGAGCATATACATATATGTGGAATAATGATCCACTCATAAATACACCAGATTTAGTAGGTCTTGCTGCAGGTGATTACATTGTTACAGTTACGGATGTTGCTGGATGTTTTGATCAGCAAACAATAACTGTAACTGGTTCAACTTTGCCTGTAATTGCAATAAACAATCTTGACATAAGCTCAATTACATGTTTAAATAACGGCTCAATTTCAGGAATTCAAGTTACAGGTGCGCAGCCAATTACTTATTCTTGGACAGGAACAACTGAAACAACTTTGGATATCTCCAATTTAACTGCTGGAAGTTACACGTTAACAGCAACGGATAATTTTGGTTGTACGAGTACTTATGGCCCAATCGATTTTATTGACCCAACTCCGCCAATTGCTGCATTCACTTGGAGCCCGAATGAACCAGTAATATTTGAAAATGTAAACTTTACAAATACATCAATTGGATCAACTTTAACTTCTACTTGGACAATTGATGGACAGCAATTCAATTCTACAGATGCACAATATGCTTTCAATGATATCGGCGATATGATAGTTACTTTGTCAATAGTAGATGGAAATGGTTGTGTTTCAAGTGTTTCAAATACAATTTCCGTTTTTGGAGAGCTTGTAATACCAAATGTTATTACTGTAAATCAAGATGACGTCAACGAAAAGTTTGTCATTCAAGGATTAAAACCTAATTCTAGTTTGGTAATTATTAATCGATGGGGAGAAGTTGTTCTTGATACTGATAATTATTTGAACGATTGGGAAGGAATAGATATATCTGGTAAAGAATTGACCGATGGCGTTTACACATATTTGCTAAAAGAACCAGATGGTAATTTAAAGCATGGTATTATTCATTTGATTCGATAAGTCTGATTAATTATGGTACTTTAATATCTAAGTAGAAAAGTTAAATGGTAAATACCTTAAATAGTGCAATTGCTTCAGATATCCGAAATTCTTATTTGCGGTATTTAGAGAAATTTTCTACTGAAGAACAACGCAGTATTGCTGTGAACCATTTTGGTATTTTTTCTCAAGATTTGATCAATAGTGTTGCCAATGGTGTTGAAGAAATTATGGTCTCAAGTGGAGATCAAAAGAAATTAATAAAACGAGTTTTCTCAATTTTAATAGAAGGTCTTCAAAACATTCGTTCACATGGTGAAAAGGATGAGTTAAATAGACAGTTGGCTTTCTTGTTTCTATGCAAAAACACGGTTTCATATAAAATAGTTTTTGGAAATATTATTCAAAATGAGGACCGAGATCTAATAGTTGAATATTTAGATAAAATTAACAGGCTTGAAAATCAAGAATTAAAAGATTTATATATGAATGTTCTCACTAATGGGTTTTTATCTAAAAAAGGAGGCGCAGGCTTGGGCTTTTTAACGATGCGTATTAAATCAGAAAACGTTTTAAAGTATTCTATTGAAAAATTAGACGACAATAAATCACTTTTTATTGTGGAAATAGTTTTAAAACGTGATATGGAATAAAGTTATTCTTTCAAAGAAAAACGGACATAACAATAACACAACTATTTCCCTCGATTAAACAAAATTAAAGTGTATCCAATTTAGCAACAGTCATTTTTAATGTACTCATATCTGTTATACGTAATAAATAATTTTCTGCTGGATATGCAGTTAAATCAAAATTAAGTGACGTATTAGGTTCAAGACTAAAGTCCATTATTGTTTTACCATTATTGTCTTTTAAATTTACAGTGTAAGCATTGTTAGAATTATTGGACATAATAGTAAGACTTAGAAAATCAATTTTTGATTCTATTTGAACATCAAGTGTGTTTTGAAGTTCGTCTATTAATTTTGTCAAGACAAATTCGTTTTTTTCATCTTCATTATCAACAACTGTAGTTTGTGCTATTGAATTAGAATTA
>JBILYS010000137.1:0-5442 GCA_044377625.1 Crocinitomicaceae bacterium | reverse complement strand
AAAACATTCTTTTAGCTTCGCAAGTTGGTACAACCCTGAACGAACAAATTTTGGTGCTTTACGTGTTTTAAATGATGATATTGTTTCACCTGGTGCGGGATTTGGAACGCATCCTCATGATAACATGGAAATAATAACTATTCCGCTAGCAGGGTCAATTGCTCATAAAGATAGCATGGGCAATTCCTCCATTATTAAAACTGGAGAAATACAAGTTATGAGTGCTGGAACAGGAATTCAGCACAGTGAATTCAATCCCAGTAAAGACGAAGCATTGAATTTGTTTCAAATTTGGATCTTTCCTAACAAGCGCAATGTTGTTCCTCGCTACGACCAATTTGAGATGAACTCACAAGCAATGAAAAACAACTTTTTACAGTTGGTCAGCCCAAACAAAGAGGATGAAGGAACATGGATTCATCAAAATGCATGGATTAAAATAGCTGAAGTAGATAGTAATACTGAAATTTCATATTCACTCAATTCAAAAGAAAATGGTGTTTATTTCATGCTAATTGATGGTGAAGTCACTATTAATAATCAACTTTTAAAACAAAAAGATGCTTTAGGTGTTTGGGATACGGATAAAGTAATTTTGAAATCAAACAGTCAAAGTAAAATTTTAGCAATTGAAATTCCAATGGATTTTGATTAACATAAACAGTAAAGAACAATTCAATTAATTTTCAAACAGTAACAATATGAATACGTTAATAGACAATTTAAATTGGCGCTATGCCACAAAAAAATTCGATACAACCAAGAAACTAAAAGAAGAAGATTTAACTACTTTACTTGAAGTTTTGCGTCTTGCGCCATCTGCCTATGGACTTCAACCATTTAAAGTCTTAGTAATTGAAAACGCTTCGATTCGCGAACAACTTAAAACCAAATCTTATGGTCAGCCACAAATTACTGATGCATCACATTTGATTGTGCTATGTTCTTATATTGACGTCAAAGATTCACATATCGATGAACATATTTTAAATACAGCCACAACAAGAGGAATTGATGCAAATTTATTAGTTGGTTATGGCGACTTTATGAAAAGTACAATCAATAATTTTGACTCCGCGCAAAAGCTGGTATGGAATAGTAAACAAGTTTATCTTGCTTTAGGTCAATTAATTCATGCAGCAGCTCAAATGCACATAGATGCAGCACCAATGGAAGGATTTGATCATGTAGGTTATGATGAAGTATTGAATTTAAAAGCACAAAATTTACACGCTACAGTTGTTTGTGCACTTGGTTACCGATCTGAAGATGATGCAACTCAACATCTTAAAAAAGTCAGAAAAGCAAAATCCAATATCATAGAAATAATTTAAAACAAAAAGGGTGGTTCAATAGACCACCCTTTTCTTTTTAGCTATTTCACTTCAATAAAATCTAGAAATCAAGCTTTTGTAAATCAATTGTCACCTCTCCCGAATCTGTGGAAATTTTCAGAAAATAAATACCATTTTGAAATTCACCAAGATCGATAATCATTGAATTGTTATCAGGTTGAATCAATTCACTATTTGATAATTTAATTTCCTTTCCAGTGATATCATAAATTGTAAAAGCATTCAACTTTAAATTTTCAAATCCTTCAATATTAAATATTCCTGGAGCTTTCGTTTTCTTTACAAACTGATTTAGATTCAAATCATTCACTGTCAATGGAACAATTACCACTTCAATTGCCAAGGTATCATCTCCACATTCATTTGATGAGATTAACTGAACAGAATAGGTTCCAGCACTCAGATAGGTATGTAAAGGATTTGTTTCAATGGAAGTAGACCCATCATCAAAACTCCATTCATAATCTGTACTTCTCCAACTATCATTGATAAATTGAACTGAATTACCCGTTACTGTATAATGGAAATCAGCAATTGAAATATCCTCTTTTGGCCTTAAATGCCACGTTGTTAAACTATCTAAAACGCATATCGCAGCGGCATTTTGCAATGCATTTACAGTAACTAAATCTAATCCTGCAGTATAACTTGCGCCAACTGGTGATTTTCTAAAAACTGATGCATAAAAAGTACAAGCAGCTAAATACGTTCCTTCCAAACTTGGATGTGAGCCATCACCAGCATATAAATTGATCGTTGGATAAGTATCTCGGACATATTTCCAAGCTACACCTACAGGAGCAACAGAAGCCTGTGCAGAATCTGTTATTCGCAAATAAGCATTTCTCAAACGGCCATTCATTTTATCAAACGTATTGATTGAATCCCATTGCGGGTCACCTATTTGTCTTCCCCAACTCATATAATAAAGTGACTGCGAACAATATGAATTAGCATAAACACTATCTGCTAGTTGAACTGCAGGAGGCAATGTATTGATATTTACTTGACTTGTCTCAAATGATGGTTCTTGACTTTGTCCTTGTAGAACGACAAAATCCCACGGTTTGGAATGAATTTTAGAAAATGTAGTTGGGTCATTTACATGATTTTGAAAAGTAAATCCACCGTTCGTTTTAGAATCAACTGTCACCTCATCACCTAACGAAGTGGTTAAATTTGAAAAAACTGTTGGAAGGTCATTGACATACGTGTAACTATTCCCAATAAAAAGTACAGAAACACTGTCTTGTGCGTATATTAATCCTGTTGAAAATAAGATGAAAAGAGAGGCGATTTTATTCATAAATTTTTATTTGTTTACAAATTTGACTAATTTGGAAGTACAAAGTTGCCTCGTTATGAAGTTTGTTTTTGTGTCTTTATTGGATTTCTAAAAACTCTTTTTTCGGTTTACACGTGTCAAATATGCAGAAATTAATTTTAACATCAAGCTTATTAATGCTGTTTTTCAGTCAATTGAAAGCTCAATTCAATTTTGAATATTCAGACTCAATTGTTGTTAAAATTGGCTCTGACACCTCAAAATTAGCTTGGTCTGGCGGTTTAAATTATGTACAATTTTCTGATTTCGATTTCGACTTCGATGGAGACCTAGACTTATTTGTATTTGACAAAAGCAGTGACAATATTCGTGTATTTCTGCAAGAAACAATTGCAGGGATAAAACAATATAAATTAAAATACAATGCCCAAACTTCTTTCCCAACTGACTTGAGATACCGTGCAATGATGGTTGATTATGACAATGATGGAAGAAAAGACCTTTTCGCTTATGGGATCGGGGGGATAAAAGTCTATCGAAATGTTGGCGACATTACAAACGGAATTCAATGGGTTGTTGCCAAGAATTTACTGTATTCTGATTATTGGGGTTCCAATTTAAATTTATATGTGAGTTCTTCTGACATTCCAGCGCTTGTAGATGTTGAAGGAGACGGCGATTTAGATATTCTAACTTACCATATCAGTGGTGAACATTTAGAATACCACCAAAATCAAAGCATGGAATTATATGGCATTCCAGATTCTTTAGAATTTGTATTAAAAAATCAATGTTGGGGAGGATACCGTGAGGATTTAAGTACAAATAGTGTTTATTTGAACGATGCTGCTTTGGAATGCACAACAGGAAATGTGCCTGGAGCTGAATTTCCTGTATTTGACAATTCAACCCAAGAAAAAAAACCTACTGGTCTTGAAGCGAAGCATGCAGGATCAACCGTTTTAGCAATTGACATTGATAATTCAGGTGTTTTAGATTTAATTTTAGGTGATGTTTCGTATCCGAATTTAAACCTACTTATTAATGGAGGATCAGCGCCAAATACAAATTCCCTAATGATTAGCGTTGATGGCTCTTTTCCTAGTAATTCATTACCAGCTAACATTCAAGTTTTTCCAGCAGCATTTTGGGTCGATACCGATTTTGATGGTAAAAAGGATTTAATTGTTGGAGCGAATGCTAAAAATATTTCTGAAAACGAGACAAGTGTATTGTATTACAAAAACGTAGGGACAAATAGTAATCCATTGTTTTCATACCAAGTAAATGATTTTCTCCAAAACGAAATGATTGAGCATGGAACGGGCAGTATTCCAACTTTTTTTGACTTCGATCAAGATGGTTTAGAAGACCTTTTTGTAACCAATTTTTTTAGATACAAACCAACTTTAAATAAGGAAGGAAGTATTGCCTATTACAAAAATACGGGAACAACCACTAATCCAGTATTTACTTTTATTGATAATAATTTTTTGAATTTGGCTTCATCATCTTTTGGTTTAAGAATGGTGCCAACATTTGGAGATTTAGACAATGATGGTGATAAAGATTTAATTCTAGGACTAGAAAATGGAACGTTGGTTTATTTTCAAAATACGAGTATTGCTCCAGCTATTTCATTTGCGGCTCCAATTCTTAATTATGCTGACAATTTAGGAGGAATAATAACAGCTGGACAATATGCTTCGCCGCAACTATTTGATTTGAACCAAGATAATTTATTGGATCTAATTATTGGAAAGAAAACAGGAGAGCTCCTCTATTATCAAAATATTGGAACAGCAACAATTCCAAGTTTTCAATTAATGAATGATACATTAGGGAATATCGACATTGCGACAACATCACCTGATGGATATCCTGTTCCTCATTTCTTCAAAGAAAATAACACGTTATATTTATTTTTGGGAGGAATAGATGGAACACTGCGTTACTATAATTCTATTGAATCAAATCTACTTTCAGGAAGTAGCTTTAATTTGGTGTCTGACAATTTCCTAAACATTAATGTCGGCGCTTACAGTTCTTTTCATGTGAATGATTTAGATCAAGATGGCTATTTAGATTTATTTGTAGGGCAAGACTTAGGTGGATTATATCATTTTGAAGTCAATCCGAATAGTCAATCTGATGTTGAAGAATTAAAAAATGAATTTGACCTTATAATCTATCCAAATCCAACAGATGGAACGATAACTATTTATTCAGAAAAAGCGGAAGTTCTTTCATTGATAGTTGTTGATCTATATGGCAATGAAGTTGTTTCCAAACAAGAATTCAAACATTCTACTAATTTAGATTTAACCGGGTTGTCTGCTGGGATTTATTTGGTGATTCTTGAGAATAGTTTTGGGGATAGATTAGTGAAAAGGGTAATAAAGAAATGAAATTCGTGATTCGTGATTCTGTTTGAAACACATAGACACATAGGCCACATAGTTTTCAAAAATTCGTGATTCAATTTTAAACACATAGGAACATAGAATACATAGGTTTCAAAAATTCGTGATTCGTGATTCTCAAATTCTAACGATCAATTCTAGGTAATCTTTATTATCCAAATAACTCAACTTCGGCTCATCCCAAAATATTCCATATATCGTTGATCCACTTCCTGACATTGAAGAATAAATCGCACCTTCATGATACAATTGCTCTTTGATTTGAGCTAATTCAGGATGATTTTTAAATGCACTCGATTCAAAATCATTTTTTAATGCTTCTCTCCAATTCAAAATTGGGCATTCTACTAGTGATTTTACAGATTGATTATTTTCATTG
>JBILYS010000136.1:0-5454 GCA_044377625.1 Crocinitomicaceae bacterium | reverse complement strand
CATTTCTGAAAGAGTCAAATTTTCTATTCCTTTTTGATCTTTTAAAATTAGTTCTTCCATTAACTTGAAGCGATTAATAAATTTTGTATTCGTCTTTGCTAGAGCATTTTCAGGATTAATATTTACGAATCGAGCGTAATTAATTAACGAAAAAAGAACATCGCCGAATTCATCTTCCATCTCTTTAGAGTTCTTTTGTTGTTCTTGGTAAAACTCCTCTAATTCTTCCTTCACTTTATCCCAAACGTCCTCTTTGTTGTCCCACTCAAAACCTATTCCTTTGACTTTTTCTTGAATTCGACTCGCTTTCACCATTGCGGGAAGTGATGAAGGAACACCTTCCAAAACAGATTTTCTGCCTTCCTTTAATTTTATTTTCTCCCAATTATTCTTAACTTCTTCCTCAGATTCAGCAACAACATCGCCATAAATATGAGGGTGACGCGTGATTAATTTTTCGCAAATGGCATTTAAAACAGACGCGACATCAAAAACTTTTTGTTCCTCGCCTAATTTGCAATAAAAAACCATGTGTAAAAACAAATCACCTATTTCGCCTTTTATTGATGCTAAGTCATTGTCTGTTATAGCATCAGCTAATTCATAGGTTTCTTCAATTGTCAATGGACGAAGTGTCTCAAATGTTTGCTTTTTATCCCAAGGACACTTTTCACGCAATTCATCCATGATGTTCAATAAGCGTTCAAATGCAATAAGTCTTTCGTCCATTCTTTTTTTTATCAAAAGTAGAATTTTTTTATTTGTCAAAGTCATTTGATTACTTTTGTCACTGAATGAAAAAAGCACTTCTTGTCATAGCACTGTTTGTTGCATTTACCTCTTTGTCTCAATCTAAGATAGAGTGGGGGATTGATTATAGACAAAAAGTTGGTTTTTTGGCTGCTCACCGAGGTGTCATGGGGCATTTAGCTCAAAATCAATCTTATGCTAGTGAATTATCAGTGTTTTTTCAAACTAAAGGTCGAAAACAATGGCATAAAGCATGTCGCTATCCAATTGTTGGAGCGACTCTGTTTGGAGGTTCAGTTGGGAATAATGAAATATTAGGAACTTTTTGGGGAGCTTATAGTTTTATAGAATTTCCTTTTGTCAAAACGAAACATTATGAATTCGTTGGTAAATTAGGTTCAGGACTGGGCTATGGTACAAAAGTGTATGACCCACTATTAAATCCTAAAAATGTGGCGATGAGTACACATTTTAATACAATAATATGTTTCGGTTTAAAAAGCTCTTTTGTTTTTAATAGGAATAAAATTTCATTGGGTGTTGATTTAACACATTTCAGTAATGGAGCTATTAAAGTTCCTAATCTAGGAGTTAATTTACCCTATCTATCTTTAGGTTATTCTAGGACAATTAGGAAGACCCAATTTGATTCACTTCCTCATCAAAATGTTATTCCTTTTAAGAAATGGTTGTTCGGAGTAACGGCTATAGGTTCTGTAAAAGAAATCTTTCCAACAGGACAAAAAAAATATCCAGTATTTGCATTAAGTGCACATTTTAGATGGTTTGACAGACCAAAAGTAGGATTTGAGGGGGCCTTCGATATTATATCAAAACAAATTATTATGAAATATAAATCTGAAATCACTAAAAGCCAATGGGACATTTTGCAAGTGGGATTATACGCAGGTTATCTTTTACCGTTAGATCAATTTCATTTTACCATAGGAATGGGAGTTTATATTAAGGACAAATATCAACCTGAAGATTATTTCTACCATAGAGTTGGTATGCGTTATTATTTCAAGAACGGGTTGAATGCACAAGTTGTTTTGAAATCACATTGGGCAAGAGCGGATTATGTTGAATGGGGATTAGGTTATACGTTTAATTGTAGGTCAAAGAAATGAAACATGTGATTTGTATTATTTGTGGTATTTTATTGCTGTTTTCGTGCGCAAAAGCAGAAGATAGAGCGTGTGTGAAATCGGCAGGAGAAGATGCAGTTTTAGAAGTATTAACACCTCAAATTGATCAATTATTTCTTCATGAACATTTAGAGTATGTCTTAGTGCAAGATACAATTGAGAAAGTTGTACTTACAGGTGGGAAAAACTTACTGAATTTTGTTCTAATTAATGTTAATGGTGGGCTATTGGATATTAGTAATACTAA
The DNA here is from genome assembly GCA_044377625.1 of Crocinitomicaceae bacterium. Classification (GTDB taxonomy): domain Bacteria; phylum Bacteroidota; class Bacteroidia; order Flavobacteriales_D; family Crocinitomicaceae; genus M0103. The sequence goes on along the minus strand of JBILYS010000136.1, from coordinate 3,309 downwards.
TAAGTGTAATTTTCTAAGATCCTATAAGAAGAAGGTGAAAGTTGAAATTCATTTTATAGAATTAATTAACATCCATTTTGAAGGAACTGAATCACTTACTAATAAGGATACACTCCAATTTAATTGGATGACTTTTTTAATAAGAGATGGTGCAGGTCCCGTAACGTTGAATTTTAATGCTAATGCAATTTATGCAACAGTGAGTCATGGATGGGGAGACTTTACCTTCAATGGTACCGTGAATCATGCTAATTTGAATGTACGCAGTAATGGTTTTTGCAATACCTATGGCCTTAAAATAATTGATTCCTTAACAGTTATATCCAACACGCAGGGATACGTTAAAGTAAATGCTAATAATGTAAAATTCAAATCTGAAACAGATTTAGATGGCGACATTTATTATAAAGGAATCCCATCTTTTATAACCTTCAATCAATATGGAAAAGGTGATTTAATAGACGCGAATTGATTCGTTTTATTTTCCTCTTTTTAATTGCATTAAGATTTTAAACGCTTTATCAACATCGTCTTGTTTTACAACGACAGTGAATTCATTTGATGTCGAAACAATTTCAATTATATTGATTCCTTCCCATGCCAAATGCTTTAAAATGTAATAGTAAATACCATAAATCTCGGTATTAATTGATGGAAGTTTTACGGTAACAGATGCAAGATCTTTTGTGTGAGATTTTAACTTGGCATTCTTGAAAAGTCGACTTACTGTCTCAGAATGCTGTGAACTAACAATAAATGTTGTTTCCGTTACTCCTTTACAAAGTGTAAAAAAAGTATCATTATCTTTATTTATCTCCTCTATTAATTCAGTCTGTTTTGCTTTGAATGCATCCGAATTTTCGAATGTGAAATCTTCTAAATTACTTCGAACTAGGAAATCACCTATTTCACCCATAACATTTGTGATTTTTATATTCAATCGGTGATATAATCCAGGAGTCATTCTTTTAATAGCCATTACAATTGCTCCCTCGTTCACTTCCTTTCCAACCAAGTCTTCTATTTCGGCCTTTAATTTTCGAGCCAAAGCAGAAACATTGATTAAATCATCTGTCATTGCTTCTCTTAAAAAGGGACTTCTATTTATTAAATCTTCGGTGATTTTACCAATTGAGTTCATGTGATGAATTTTTAATAAGGCACAAATTTATCAAAAAATGTTTGATATAAATTGAAAAGTTTGAATTTTAACAGTTGGTTTTGTCCTTGCAGTTTTCTAGTACCTGATTTACAAATTTCAAGGAAAGCTTTAATTGTTCTTCAGGAGTTAAATTAGAAGTGTCTATGAAAAAAGCATCTGTTGTTTGAATAAGTGGACTCTCAATTCTAGTTGAATCGATTAAATCACGTTCTTTTAGATTTGCTAGAACATCCTTAAATGTTGCAGAAATCCCTTTCTGTGTCAGTTCTTTTAACCTTCTTTCTGCTCGAATTTCGGGGGATGCAGTAACAAAAAGTTTTAATTCTGCATTTGGAAAAACAACTGAACCAATGTCTCTACCGTCCATTACAATTCCGCCATATTGACCCATTTTTTGTTGTTCGGCCACTAATTTTTCACGAACACATTTGATTGTTGCAATTGGAGAAACGTTCGATGCTACATCTGGCATTCGAATTAATTCTTCAACATTTTCATCGTTTAAATAAAGATCGTGTTTTTCTGTTGAAGCATTATAAATAAAGGAAAGTTTTATTTTGGATAGCGCGGTTTCTATTTGATCCGTTAATGGTATTCCATCTAAAATTAGTTGATGTCGCATGCAGTATAAAGCAACACCTCTGTACATTGCACCGCTATCAATAAAAATATAACCTAGTCTTTTGGCTAGCGCTTTGGCTAACGTACTTTTTCCACAAGAGGAATAGCCATCAATTGCTATAGTTATTTTTTTATCTGTATACATTAAACGAAGATACAGAATGTTTTAAACAAAAAAAAGGGAAGCAATGCGCTTCCCTCTTAATATTTCTTTTCTATTCTTAGAAATGGAAAGCAATTCTTAAAGAACCTGCTGCACCAAATAATGTATTGTTTATGTCAGAATCAATTCCAAAAGAAGAAACTTTAGTCCCTTCAATAACTTGTGAACCAACACTAACACCGTCAGTAGATTCTAATGTAGTAGAAGAAGCTCCAACTGAAGCAATTCCAAGTCCCCATCCGAATTCACCTCCAATAGATAATTTAGGAAGTACAAAATACTCAGCACCGATAAATCCTCTTAAACCAAATGCTACTGTTGAACCACCTTTATCTTCGTTAATACGAGCTGCGTTTCCGTAAGTATCAGTAGTAATGTTAGAACCGAAATCTGTTGTTCCTGCTCCAGTAATTGTCATTGCATTTCCGTATTCATAAGTTGTCTTAGATGTTCCAAAAGCAATTCCTAGTTCAGCACCATAGAATCCTTGTAAACGACCTTTACCTCTTCTCCACTCTAATCCACCTGAAAGACCAATGTTAGTACCACCTGATTTCCAAGAATCCACTACTGTTAAAGGTAATGCTGGGTAAACTGGAGCTGCAGCAAGATCTTGACCGACCGTAGCAGAACCTTTTGTAGAACCAAATCCAATTCTTAAACCAATTCTATAAGCTAAATCATCTTCTTTAAAATATTTACCTGTAATAGTTTGATTTGTTGTTAAAAAATTCCAAGATGGAGCAGTGTTCAATCCGTTACCGCCAATGAAATTTCCAAAATAAGTTAAAAAAGGTGCTGCATCAATTCCAATTGCATAATCTCCTGCCTCAGGTAAATACGCTTCTCCTTTTTTTGAGGTTAAGTCTTGTGCAAACAATGTTGATGCTCCAAGAATTACCGCTACTGTTAAAAATGACTTTTTCATAATCTTTGTTTTTTAATTTGTTATGGTTGCGCTAATGTACTTCAGTTTTCAATAAAAGGTTACAAAAAACAATTAACATTTTTTGGTTAATAACCGATAAATTGATCTAAAGCCTTTATTAAACTGATTTAGTATTTCGATTAAAAAACACGAAGATTTGAAATTATTTATTTTTTCCAGCGAGATAAATTAGTGGAAAGGGTCAACATATTGTTAAAACCAGCTCTTGAATAAACGGAAAAACCATAATCAATAGATATTTTTTTGAAATAGAAGCCAAGTCCAAATGTTAGTCCAGCTATACCAGGTCTTGTTTCTAGTTTCATCTCTTGACGCTTTTGGTAATCGAATCCAAATCGTAAATGAATGTTTTTTGAAGCCATTATCTCAACTGAATAGGTGAAATGTCTTGCTAGTTTCTCTCCAAATCCTGCA
>JBILYS010000135.1:0-5462 GCA_044377625.1 Crocinitomicaceae bacterium | reverse complement strand
TATTGAGGTAATGGGTCAATTGAATCCGCATTTGCGTGATGTTGATGATTTTCGTCACAAATTGTGGACACATTTATTCGTTATGTCGGATTTTAAGTTGGATGTAGATTCTCCTTATGAAATTCCGAAGCCTGAAGCATTGAATGAACGCCCTGAAATAATGGATTATCCAAAAAGTAATATTCGTTTTGGACATTATGGAAGTTACACGCAACGTATTTTAGAAGGTGCGAAAGATGTTACAGATGAAAAGGAACGTGAGTATTTGAAAACTACCATGGCCAATTTCATGAAAAAACAGTTTTTAGAACACAATAACGACGCGGTTGAAAACAATGTAATTGCTCAACAATTAAAGGAACTTTCAAAAGGAGAATTGATTCTTGAAAATCCAGATGAGTTGATGAATACAAATACGATTTTGCGAAATATGAATATTGGTCCTAACCAGAATCAAAATAAAAATCGAGGCAAATCGAATTTCAAGCAAAAAAATCAGAAAAAACCCTTTAAAAAACAATAAACATGGCTTCTTTTGAAATTTATGGTGGCAAACCATTAAAAGGAGAATTGATTCCTCAAGGTGCGAAAAATGAAGCATTACAAGTTTTGTGTGCACCGTTACTTACTGCTGAAAAAGTTACCATTTCAAATGTTCCAGATATAATTGATGTAAACAAATTGATTAGTTTGTTGCAAACAATGGGTGTTAAGATTGAAAAAGTTGAGAAAGGAACATTTATTTTTCAAGCGAAAGAAATTGATCTTGCTTATTTAGAAACGGAAGATTTCAAAAAAAGAGCTGGTTCTTTGCGTGGTTCAATCATGATTGTTGGGCCATTATTAGCACGTTTTGGAAAAGGATTTATCCCAAAACCAGGTGGCGATAAAATCGGTAGAAGAAGATTGGATACGCATTTCGAAGGGTTTACAATGTTAGGCGCGAAGTTCAACTACGATGCTGGTGAACATTTCTATTCTATTGAAGCTAAAAAATTAAAAGGCGCTTATATTCACCTTGACGAAGCTTCTGTAACAGGAACGGCAAATGTGCTAATGGCTGCTGTGATGGCTGAAGGACATACAACAATTTATAATGCAGCATGTGAGCCATATCTTCAGCAATTGTGTAAAATGTTGAATTCAATGGGCGCTAATATTAGCGGTATTGGTTCAAATATGTTGCAAATTGAAGGTGTTAAAAATTTGGGTGGTTGTTTTCATCGAATTTTACCTGATATGATTGAAATAGGTAGTTTTATTGGTTTGGCAGCAATGACGAAATCAGAAATTACAATTAAAGATGTTAGTTGGGATAATTTAGGAGTCATTCCAAATGTATTTAGAAAATTAGGAATCAAATTGGAACGTCGTGGTGACGATATTTTTGTTCCTGCTCAAGATAATTATGAAATTGACACCTTTATTGATGGTTCAATCCTAACAATCGCTGATGCACCATGGCCAGGATTTACACCTGATTTGTTATCAATTATTTTAGTGGTTGCAACACAAGCAAAAGGATCTGTTTTGATTCATCAAAAAATGTTTGAATCTCGTTTGTTTTTCGTTGATAAATTAATTGATATGGGAGCGCAAATCATTTTATGTGACCCGCACAGAGCAACAGTTATTGGATTAAATAACGAACATACATTGAAAGGAATTCAAATGACATCTCCAGATATTAGAGCTGGGGTATCATTATTGATAGCTGCTTTATCCGCAAAGGGTAAAAGTGTTATTCACAATATTGAACAAATTGACCGTGGGTACCAAGATATTGAGATTAGATTGAACAATATTGGTGCGGACATCAGAAGAATTGGTTAGAACATTAAAAAAAGATTAGATGAAAAAAATAATATTTGCTTGTTTATTAATTCTTGGATTAGGAACAGCTTTTATTCCAAGAAAAGAAATTTCACAAGGTATAGAAGTTAATTCAAAAGCACCAGATATCGTTCTTGTTAGTCCTCAAGGAAAAACAATCAAACTCTCTAAGTTAAAAGGGAAAATTGTTTTAATTGATTTTTGGGCATCTTGGTGTGGACCTTGTCGTAAAGAAAATCCGAGCGTTGTTGAGGCATATAATAAATATAAATCATCGAAGTTCAAGAATGCGAATGGATTTGAAGTTTACAGTGTTTCTTTAGATAAAAACGAAGAAGCTTGGAAAAAAGCCATTTTAGATGACAAATTGGTATGGAAAAACCACGGTTGGGATAAAGACGGTGCTGTTTCTCAGTTATATCAAGTTTATTCTATTCCTTCTGGTTTCTTAGTAGATGGCGAAGGAAACATCGTTGCTAAAGGACAAGAATTAAGAGGAATTGGTTTACACCTCGCTTTGGACAAATTGTTGAAATAAAAAAACTATTTCTGCTGTCTTCTTTTATCTCTTATCCAAAAAATCAAGGTTAATATCAAGATTAATATTGTAAATTAAAGCAACTGGAAGTCTTAATGCTTCTTGTTTTGTTCTCGCATTTGGATTAGCTGTTAGGAGAATCACACATGTTTGAATCGCAGATGCTAATATGAGCAATAAGAAAATGACAGTTGTTTTTGGTAGTTTTCTATAGTGCAAATTCTAAGATAATTCAAAAATAATCATTTAGCATAAAAACGATTTTAATCCCAATTCATAACTTATAATTACCTTTGCCGCATGGTAAAAATCCGTAACATAGAATTGGGCGAGTTTCCACTTTTGTTGGCACCAATGGAAGATGTGAGCGATCCACCGTTTCGTGCATTGTGCAAAAAACATGGTGCAGATTTGATGTATACGGAATTTATCTCCTCAGAAGGATTAATTCGTGATGCTGCAAAAAGCGTTCAAAAATTGGACATTTATGAATACGAACGTCCTGTTGGAATTCAAATATTTGGGTACGACATTGAAAGCATGCGTGAAGCAACACGTATTATTGAACGAACAAATCCAGATATTATTGATATCAATTTTGGTTGTCCTGTCAAAAAAGTGACATGCAAAGGAGCTGGAGCAGGAATGTTGCAAAATATTCCGAAGTTGATTCAGATGACTGATGCAATCGTGAAGGAAACCAATTTGCCAGTCACTATCAAAACACGTTTGGGTTGGGATGAACAATCAAAATTTGTGGTGAGTACTTCTGAACAATTGCAAGATGTTGGTGTTGAGGCAATTTCAATTCATGGACGAACACGAGTGCAATTATACAAAGGCGATGCTGATTGGACTTTAATTGGTGAAGTGAAAAATAATCCACGGATGAAAATTCCAATTTTTGGAAATGGAGATATTGATTCACCTGAAAAAGCGTTGGAATATAGAAACAGATACGGTATTGACGGAATCATGATTGGACGTGCAAGTATAGGTTATCCTTGGATTTTCAATGAAGTAAAACATTTCATGAACACCGGAAATCATTTAGCTGCTCCAGGAATAAAAGAACGAGTTGAAGCAGCTCGCGAACATCTTTTAATGAGTGTAAATTGGAAAGGTGAAGGATTAGGTATTGCTGAAATGAAGCGACACTACACCAATTATTTTAAAGGAATTGCGCATTTCAAAGATTATCGTTTGAAATTAGTTACTTCTTTCGAATTGAATGAAATTATGGATATTTTGAATTATATTGTTGAACATGAAGATGAATTCGAATTTGCTTAACATACAATTCATCATTTGTAATTCATAATTTATAATTTAGACCTCAAAATAAATTTTATGCAACGGTATCAAAGTTACGCACTAGGGAAATGGTTTGATGGTGAAGGAACAGAAACAAATCTGTACAACGCTATCACTGGAGAAAAGATTGGTGAAACATCAAGCCTTGGTTTAGATTATGCAGCAATGTTGGAATATGGTCGCAAGACTGGAGGACAAGTGTTGCGTAAAATGACTTTCCAAGAACGTGGACGAATGTTGAAAGCATTGGCTTTGCATTTAATGACAAAAAAAGAAAAATACTACCAAGTAAGTGCATGGACTGGCGCAACAAAAGTTGATTCATGGATTGATATTGAAGGGGGAATTGGAAATGTTTTTGCCAATGCGTCTTTGAGAAAGCAATTTCCAGATTTATCCTATTATGTTGACGGTACAGCGGCTCCACTTTCTAAAAATGGAACGTTTATCGGTCACCATATCATGGTGCCTAAACAAGGGGTTGCAGTACACATAAATGCGTTCAATTTTCCTATTTGGGGAATGTTGGAAAAAATAGCAGTAAACTTGATGGCTGGTGTTCCAGCGATTGTGAAACCATCTGAATATACGTGCTACTTAACAGAAGTTATGGTGCGCGACATCATCGATTCTAAGATTCTTCCTGAAGGTTCTTTGCAACTTGTTTGTGGTTTGGGACGTGGAATTATTGACCATGTTTCCTCTGAAGATACGGTAACATTTACAGGAAGCGCGCATACCGGAAAATTATTAAAAGCATTGCCACATATTGTTCAAGAAAGTGTTTCTTTCAATTTAGAAGCAGATTCTTTGAATGCTACAATCCTGGGTGAACATGCAGTTCTTGGAACGGAAGAATTTGATTTGTTTATCAAAGAAACGGTAAAAGAAATCACTGTGAAAGCTGGTCAAAAATGTACAGCTGTTCGACGAATTATCGTTCCTGAAAACATGATTGATGAAGTTGAAAAAGCAATTGCAGCGCGTTTAGCAACAACAAAAATTGGTGATCCAAGTTTTGAAGGCGTAAGAATGGGTTCGTTGGCTTCTCAAATTCAAGTTGGACGTGTAAGAGAAAGTGTTGAATTCTTATCAAAATCACAAGATATTGTTTACGGAAGTTTAGATGATTTTGAAGTGTTTGGTGCCGATAAAAATGTTGGTGCATTCTTTTCGCCTATTCTTTTTAGAAACAACGATCCTTTCAATAAAACAGATGTTCACAATATCGAAGCTTTTGGACCAGTTTCTACGGTTATGCCATACAGAACGATGGACGAAGCAATTGAATTAGCGCGAATGGGGAAAGGTTCTTTGGTTTCATCAATTGTGACACCAAATGATAAAGAAGCGATGGAATATGTTGTTGGTGCAGCAAGTATGCACGGACGTATTTTAGTATTGAATAAAGATTGCGCGAAAGAGAGTACTGGTCACGGTTCTCCAATGCCGTTGTTAACGCACGGCGGACCTGGACGAGCAGGAGGTGGTGAAGAAATGGGTGGTAAACGAGGAGTTTTACATTATTTGCAACGAACTGCAATACAAGGTCATCCAACAACAATTACGAAAATCACGCAACAGTTCCAAGTTGGGGCAGAAATGCCTGAAGCAAATCCACATTTATTCAGACAACATTTTGAAGAATTAGTGATTGGTGAAACTGTTTTTACACATAAGCACACAGTAACTGAAGCTGATATTGTGAATTTCGCAAACGTCTCAGGAGATAATTTCTATGCACACATGGATGCAACGTCTTTGGATGGAACAATTT
>JBILYS010000134.1:0-5464 GCA_044377625.1 Crocinitomicaceae bacterium | reverse complement strand
AAATTATCTGCTGATGAAGTAGCAAAAAATGCTCAGTACTATGTTCATTACTTTACAGTTGATTATTCGGTAAAAACAAATGAAGCAAAAATAACAATGATTGCAAATGATGAAAAAACAAGACACGTTGTTGTCCGATTTTTAACAGCTTGTGGTATTCAAAATGTAATTATTGATGGTAGAACAATTTCAACTGAAGAGTTCTATATTAATTTCATGAAATAAGAAAAATTTGATTTTTTGAAGGTCATTCGTCAGCTGACGGATGACCTTTTTTGCTTTTTACATGACCTTAGTCATTGTATTGTTGCAATAAACGATGCATCTTTGCTCAAAAATTTAACAAAATGAAAAAATTATTTGTAATTGCAAGTTTGGCTTTTGTTGCTGCTTCATGTGGAGACAAAGGGACGTCTGAGAATGGCGTTGAATTAGGGAAAAGTTATGGTCCTGTGAAAGTTGACACATCTAAATCTGTTTCTGTTTCTGAAATGCTTAAAACATTTGAAGGTAAAAAGGAAGAAATGGAATTCACATTTTTCGCACCGATTTCTGAAGTTTGTTCTAAAGCAGGTTGTTGGATCAATGTTGACAAAGGAAATGGTGAAACGTTCATGGTTCGTTTTAAAGATCATTTTACAATTCCGCCAAAAACGAAAGTTGGTACTGAAGCATTTTTGCATGGTGTTGCGCATTGGGATACGGTAAGTGTCGAGCTTTTACAACATTTTGCTGAAGACGCAGGGAAAAGTAAAGAAGAAATTGCAAAAATTACCGAACCAAAATTTGAATTGGGTTTTGAAGCAGATGGTATTGTTCTGAAAAAATAATTAGTAAATAAATTTAAATAAAAGCAGGTTATTTATAGCCTGCTTTTTTTGTTGGAGATTATCGAAGGTTTGAATTAACTTTACACTATGACCAAATCCCTTTCGATTGAAGAATTTATTGAATTTGCTGACCGAATACCGATTATCGATGTTCGAAGTGAAAATGAATTTTTTAGTGGTCACTTTCCAACAGCATGCAATGTTCCAATATTATCTGATGAACAACGGAAAGTTGTAGGTACGATATACAAACAAAATGGCAGAGAACCTGCCGTTTATAAAGGTTTGGAATTGCTTGGGCCTTTTATGAGTATCCGCTTAAAACAAGGTGTTAAACATGTCAAAGACAATCAAGTTTTGGTTCATTGTTGGAGAGGAGGAATGAGAAGTCAATTCTATGCTTTTCTGTTAGAATTCTATGGCATAGAACCGATTTTATTGAAAGGTGGATATAAAGCTTTTCGTGGGGTTGTACTGAAGTCGTTCGACGAACCTTTAAAAATTATTGTTTTGGGCGGTAAAACAGGTTCTGGTAAAACAATTTTATTGAATTTCCTGAAGGAACAAGGTGAACAAATTTTGGATTTGGAACATTTTGCAAATCATAGAGGTTCAACTTTTGGGGCCTTAGGAATGGAAGATCAACCTTCTCAAGAACAATTTGAAAATAATTTATTTGCTACTATTCGTAAATTGGATAAAAACAAAATTATTTGGATTGAAGATGAAAGTCGAACAATTGGGGCAAGAGTAATCCCGGAAGGAATTTGGTCGCAAATGAAAACAACTAAAAAAATCTACTTAGACCGCGATTTTGACGAACGACTAGATCAGATAATGGCTGATTATTCTAATTTTTCAATTGCAGATTTGAAAGTTTCTATGTTGAGAATTGGTAAAAGATTGGGACCGCAACATGTGAAACGAGCAATTGAACTATTAGAAAACGGTGAAATTCGAGAAGCTTTTGCAATGGCTTTAATCTATTATGATAAAACGTATTCTTTTAATTTAGAACAAAATACCACGAATAAAATAACGAAAATTGCTGCTCAAGGAATTAGTTATTTAGAAATTACAAAACAACTCATTTCTTTGAAAGATGGAAATAAATGAAACAATTCGATTAACGGAATTCACAAAAGGCGGAGGTTGTGGATGTAAATTACCTCCTGCGGCATTGCGTGAAATTTTATCGAATCAGCATTCATCAGATGAATTCGGATTGATTGTCGGTAATTCGAAAGGCGACGATGCAGCCGTTTGGGACATGGGAAATGACAGTTTTTTGGTGAGTACCACTGATTTTTTCACTCCTATTGTTGATGATCCATACGATTTCGGTCGGATTGCTGCAGCAAATTCTATCAGTGATGTTTATGCTATGGGTGGGACTCCTGTGATGGCTTTGAGTATTTTAGGTTGGCCAACAGATAAACTACCAAACGAAATTGCAGCGCAAGTTTTAAAAGGAGCACGCGATCTTTGTGCAAGTGTCGGAATTGCAATTGGTGGTGGACATTCAATTGAAAATCCAGAACCAATTTTTGGACTTGCTGTAAATGGTATTGTAGCAAAGAAAAATTTGAAAAGAAATCATTCGGCCAAAGCAGGAGACATTTTAATTCTTACAAAACCAATTGGATCAGGAATTTTATCTGCCGCAATGAAACGAGGACTGCTTTCTGAAGAATTGAAAACAGAACTTGTGCAACAATTGGTGCAATTGAATAAAATTGGAGAAAATTTAGGGAAATTAGAAGAAGTACATGCCATGACTGATGTAACAGGATTTGGATTGATTGGCCACACAATTGAAATGGCTGAAGGAAGTGGTTTGTCTGCACAACTTGCTTATCACGAAGTTCCTTTGATGAACGGCGTTTCAACCTATGCTTCTCAGATGATTTACCCAGATAATACCATGAGGAATTGGAAAGAATTCAGTGAGAAAGTAGTAGGAATTAGTGGCGAATCATTATTGACTTTATGTGATCCTCAAACAAATGGTGGATTGTTAATTGCTGTGGATAAAGACGGTGTTAACAATGTAATTGACCTTTTGAAAAACGAAAACCATTTCTTTCAACAAATTGGTGTTCTTGTTGAGAAGCAAGAAAAAGTTATTGAGATTGTATAAAACAAAAAAGGCTTCCGTAATTCACGAAAGCCTTTCAAGTGTAATTTTTATTTTTTAAAAAGCGTATTTATTCTCTGAAATCAACTTTTCAGCGATTAATTGACGGCTTGCTTTAGGGTTGAAAGGTTCTGTTTTCGTGAAACGTTTCATTCCCATCAACATCATACGTAATTCATCTCCTTCAGCAAATGAATTCAAGGCATCTTTTCCTGCTTTGTCAATTTTATCTGCGATGTCGTAGAAATATGTTTTTACAATGGCGATTTGTGCTTCACATGCTGCTTCACCTTTCATTTCAATCATTTTTTCAACGCGCAATAAAACAGATTCAGCTTGGTACGTCCATATTGCCATATCCGCAATATTCATCAATACTTCTTGTTCTTTCGCCATGGATTGCATCAATTTTTGAACAGCACTTCCTGCAACCATCAAAATCGTTTTCTTGAATCCTTCCAAGTATTTATTCTCATTTCCGAAAACACCTGTTGGCGCATCACCCATATCAGGTATACTCATTAAATCTCCTGCGACTTTCATTGCTGGTCCCATTAAATCTAATTCGCCTTTCATTGCACGACGCAAAATCATGTCAACTGTTAAGATTCTATTGATTTCGTTTGTTCCTTCAAAAATTCGATTGATGCGTGAATCGCGGTAAGCTCTTTCAACCGCTGATTCTGCAGAATAACCCATTCCTCCAAATACTTGCACTGCTTCATCTGTTACGTAATCTAAACATTCAGATCCTGCAACTTTCAGCATCGCACATTCAGCTGCAAATTGTTCGATTCCTTTCAATGTTGCTTGACCTTTTGGCATTCCGCTAGCAATCAATCCCTCAATTGCGTCATCGATATTTTGTCCTGCACGATAAGTAGCCGATTCCAAAACAAAAATTCGGATCGCTTGTTCAGCTAATTTATAGCGAATTGCACCATATTTTGAAATTGAACGACCAAATTGCTCGCGTTCGTTGGCATATTTTACCGTTTCATTGAATGCCTCTTTCGAACCACCTAATACACCAGCAGCCAATTTAATTCGACCTATATTTAAAATATTTATTGCGATTTTAAAACCATTCCCTCGTTCTGAAAGCAAATTTTCCACAGGAACTTTCACATTATTGTAAAAAACTTGTCGTGTAGACGAGCCTTTAATTCCCATTTTCTTTTCTTCAGGATTCAAAGAAATTCCTTCAGAATCTGCTTCAACTAAAAATGCTGAAAGGTTATCATCAGCGTCGATTTTCGCAAAAACAGTCATGAAATTTGCGAAACCACCATTTGTAATCCACATTTTTTGCCCATTCAAAATATAATGTTTCCCATCTTCGGATAACACTGCTTTTGTTTTTCCTGAATTTGCATCAGATCCAGAACCTGGTTCCGTTAAACAATATGCTGCTTTCCATTCACCTGTTGCTAATTTTGGGATGTACTTCGCTTTTTGTTCTTCTGTTCCGTAATATAATAGGGGCAAAGTACCAATTCCCGTATGAGCGCCATAAGCGACAGAGAAAGAATAACCTTTTCCTAAATGTTCGGTTGCTAAAAGCGATGTTTTGAAATCAACGCCCATTCCACCTAATTCTTCTGGCACAGTCATTCCTAACATTCCCAACTCACCAGCTTTATCCAACAACGATTGCATTAAACCTTCTTCCATTTTGTCGATTCTGTCAAGATGAGGTTTGATTTCCTGATCAATAAAATCATCACACATTTGTGCAATCATTTTTTGTTCTTCGTTGAACTCTTCTGGAATAAAAATTTCGTTTGGAGTTGTTTTACGGATGATAAATTCTCCGCCTTTAATTGGGTTAGTGTTTAAAGTTGCCATTATAATAACGTGTTTTGAATAGACTAGCACTAAGGTAATAAAAACTTTTTATATTATGCGTGCATATTTAAAAAAAGCTAAGAAAAGCGGAGCTTTGATTGAATCAAGCTTTAGTGCAGATTATCTGAAAAAGTAAAAAGTAAAAAGTAAAAAGATTGATTCCCATGTACCAAATTACTTTTGCCTTTTTACTTTTACCTTTATTTACTTGGAGATATCAATTTTCAATTTCTTTCCCTTCACTTTTTCTTGTCGAATAGTATTTAAAAGAGACTTGATGTTTTTTCGTTTTACTGATACATAAGAAGTGAAATCCAGAACGGTTATCAGTCCTATGTCTTCTTTTTTCAATCCTCCTTTTTGACCTAAAAAGCCTACGATATCAATTTTATTGATCTTATCTTTTTTACCTCCACTGAAATACAAGGTAATCCATGGGCTTTCCATTGGTCCCATTAAATCATTTGGAATTTTGTATTCAGCATTTGGAATTTGGATGTAATCCGGAGTATCTTCCTCTTTATTGATTAACAGATAAGACGAGCCATTGGCCTTCATTCTCGCAGTTCTACCGTTTCTATGAATAAATGCTTCTTCGCTATGAGGAAATTGAAAATGAACAACGTGTTGAATTTCAGGAATATCTAAT
>JBILYS010000133.1:0-5482 GCA_044377625.1 Crocinitomicaceae bacterium | reverse complement strand
TTTTTATTTCAACAGTCATTTCATAATTCTTTTTATAAAAGTTTATTTTATCAGTGCTTTTATAATCTAAACGCATCAAAACATCAATTATGTCTTCATTTGATGATTTGAAATTAATTAATTGTGCCAATCCCATTTGATTATTTTTATTTCTTAATCTTGTCAAGTAAGAACGTTAATAATGCGGTAGCAATTGTAATCAAACCAAAATCAAGAATGAAATTTTTTGGATTTGATCCTTGGAGTAAATTACCGTCAATTGAAAAATAAAAATATTGAAATGGATATCCTAATTCAATAAAATTTAATGGTTCATCTCTTCTTATTTGAAAAAACAATTGAATTTGACCAATTAACATCAATATTGATAGGCTAATGATTAAAACTTTTAGTATTTTCTTGGCTAATTTCATCTTGTGTTATCTCGAGTATCGTTGTTGCACCTAACTTATATATAACCGCCATTTTTTGAGGGTTATCTCGCAAATCGGGCGGATAACCCTCATTTTATGAGGGTTATTTAATTTAAGTACAAGATAGTTATTTCTGGTTACCTACAATGCTATAAAGCTATTTTTCAAAATAAAACTCGTTTTACTTTGAAAATATTACCATGGTAAGTAAATTTACACCATGAAAATTGATGAAGCACTTCAAACAAAGTTCAAGTCTCCGCAGCAAAAGGCAATCATTAACATTCGTTTTACTTCGAATTTTTTGGGAAATGTCCAACAAAACTCGATGAATCAATATGATTTGACAATGCCGCAATTCAATATTTTGAGAATATTGAGAGGAGCAGGCGAAGCGATAAACGTGAATACGGTGAAAGATCGAATGATCGAAAAATCTCCAAATACGACGCGTCTGATGGATAAATTGATCGACAAAGGGTTGATTGAACGAATTCGCTGTGAAAAAGATCGCCGCGTGGTCTACGTTAAAATATCGGAAAATGGTTTGGCCATTTTATCCGAAATTGATAAGAACATTGATGTAAATACACTAATAAATGCTGGATTGACAGACGAAGAAGCGAATACGCTAAGTGATCTGTTAGATAAAACACGCTCTTTATATGAATGAGTCAATTACCCTTTCAGCAAGTTTAAAGCAAGATTTTACGGTAGAAAATCGCACGGCTAATCATGTTTGGTTCGCAGATGAACCCTTAGAATTAGGTGGGAAGGACGAAGGTCCCAAACCTACCGAATTGTTTCTGTCTTCTTTAGCGAGCTGTATATTAATAACCGTTCGAATGGTTGCACAGCGCAAAGAATGGAATACAGGTATAATCTCAATTGATTTAACCATGAATCAGTTGGAAAAAGGGGTGGAAATCATCAAGAAAATTACCTTCGAAAATCAATTGGAAGAAGAACAGGTGAAACGCTTATTGGATGTTTCTAACCGCTGTCCTGTTGCAAAAATAATCAGTAATCCAATTGAATTTAAATTCGCTTAAATGACCAAAAAACAAATAGGATGGATGTCCATTCTAGCGCTTGTCGTTTTCACAAACATCATTGAATCCATGATTTTAATGCCTTTGTCTTCAACGATAAAAGCAGCACTTTCAATGAATGACAATCAATGGGGAGTGATCATCTCAAGCTATTTATTCAGTGCGTTTATTGCTGGGATTCTAAGCATTTTTGTAATTGATAAATTTGATCGCAAACGCTTTCTTTTCGTTTTATATGCTTTGTTCATTTTTGGAACCTTACTCTGTGGATTAGCTGAAACATACGAATTCCTTGTTTTTGCACGAATTTTTGCTGGATTTTTTGGAGGTGTTATTTCCGCTGTCGTTCTTGCAATTGTTGGAGATGTTATTCCACCAGAACACCGTGGAAAAGCTACAGGAATTGTGATGGCTGGGTTTTCAACTGCCGCAGCATTGGGAATTCCACTCGGAATCTTTATTGGTTTAAAATGGAATTGGCAAATGCCTTTTTTCTTTATTGTTGGTTTGTCGATGCTCACATTAATCTTGGTGGTAACAGTCTTACCTACCATGAAAGAACATTTGGTAAAAGCAAAAACCGTTAAATCGTGGGAGATTTTAAGGCGAATCCCTAAAAATGGGAATCAAATTAAGGCATTGATTTTTTCGTGTACCATTCTGTTTGGACAATTTGCAATTATTCCATACTTGGCCGATTATGTTGAACACAATATTGGTTTCGAGAAGAAAGAATTGGTGTGGATGTATTTCTTTGGTGGAATATTGACGTTCATCACCAATCCGTTTATTGGATTTTTATCAGATCGTTTCGGACAAATGCGCATCTTTTTAATCATGATGTTGATTTCTTGTGTTCCAATTGGATTCATCACTGCAATGGGGGAGAACCCAATGCCATTGGTGCTTTTAGCGACTTCAGGATTTTTTATTTTCGCTGGTGGACGAAATATTCCAGGAACAGCATTAGTATTGAGTACTGCAGCGCCTTTTGAACGTGGTGGATTTATGAGCATTCGTTCTGCAGTGCAACAATTAGCCAGCGGAATTGCAGTTTTATTGGGAAGTTGGATTTTAACACAAGATGAATCAGGAAAATACTTTAACTTTGAAATCATTGGCTACATTGCCATTGGCACAAGTATTCTCTCCTATTTTATATTAAAGACAATCAAATCAGAATATTAATGAAACTCCTTATTTTAATTCTTTCCGTTTTTTGTTTACAATTTACAGCTCTTTCTCAACCTGGAAAAGGAACGGGAGATGGAATTGTATCTGGAAAAATTTTAGACAAATCAAAAGATACACCTTTAGAATATGTTTCATTCCGCTTGTTTTCGGTCAAAGATTCTTCTATCGTTGCAGGAATTTTTACAGATGTTGATGGTAAATTTGCCTTAGAAAATCTTCCGCTGGGGAATTTTTACGCGAAGATTACTTTTACCGGTTATGCACCTCTAATCATGAATGATATCAAGATTTCATCTGTTATGAAAGTTGTAAATCTTGGAACCATTAAAATGGAATTAGGTGATTCTAAAATGTTGCAAGAGGTGAAAATTGTTGGTGAAATAGATTTGCTTAAAATCGGTATCGACAAAAAAGTGTACAATGTTGGGGAAGATTTATCTGTAAAAGGTGGCACAGCCAACGATGTATTGAATAACATTCCTTCCGTTCAAGTGGATCAAGAAGGAAAAATCAGTTTGAGAGGTGATGGAGGAGTGACAATTCTTATTGACGGTCGACCTAGTTCGCTTTCGGGCACAAGTGGAAAATCGCTGTTAGACGCACTTCCAGCAGGTTCTATTGAAAGAATTGAAATTGTTACCAATCCTTCCGCTAAATACGATCCTGATGGCACTTCAGGGATTATCAATATTGTTTTAAAGAAAAATAAACTGAAGGGTTTTAATGGTTTGGTCAATGGTACACTTGGTTCTGGAGATTTAACAGGTGGAAACAGCATCGAAGGTGGAGTATCGTTGAGTTATAGAAATTCAAAATTGAATACGTTTGGAAGTTATGCAGGACGGTACAATGAAGGTTTTCGGAATAATTATTCTGATTTAACACAAACATTCACTGATGGAAGTGCATCAAGAATTGAACAAGAACGAATTGGTACAGATTTAAACGCTGGTCATACTATTCGACTTGGATCGGATTTTTATCTCAAAGCGAGACATTTGTTAGGAATTTCTTCAACGGCAAGTATTGGTCGACGAGACAGAACGGGTTCACAATGGAATTCAAGTTATGATGGTACAGGAACCCAATTGGCGTTATGGAACAGGTATTCATCAGACCCATCTCAACAGCAAAATTTAGATGTAAATGTCAATTATAAATACGATTTAAAGGAAGATCGTGGAACTTTAATTATGGATTTCAATGAATCGTTGGGTAAAGATGACATTCAAGGATATTATGATCAAAATTACTACACCAATGACACGGTTTCACTTGGTGCACAGCCGATTCAACAGCAGCTTTTCAACAAAGAACGGAACAATGTTACAACAGGTCAATTGGATTTTACATATACCTTTCCAAAAATAAAAGCACGTATCGAAACAGGAACAAAAGCAATTTTACGCCATCAAAGTGTGGATACGTATTCTGAATCCTATGATACTTTGCAAAATTTATATCTTCAAGATACAGTGTCTAATTTCCAATACCAATACGATGAAAAGATTTTTAGTGTGTACGGAATTTTTGGTCAGCAATTGGGCAAATTTAAATATCAAGCAGGCGTTAGATTGGAAAAAGCATATCAAATACCTGATTTAATTTCTGATTCTATTCGCATTGTAAACGATTATTTCAATTTCTTTCCATCAGGACACATGCGTTATGCATTAACGGAAAAATCTGAAATTAGTTTGGGTTATTCTAGAAGAATTACACGCGCTGCAGCGGCAGAATTAAATCCTTTTACAAGTTATGCTGATCCTTATAATTTGAGAAGAGGAAATCCCTATTTACAGCCAGAATTTATTGATTCGTATGATTTGGGATATTCAAATGAAATTAAAAAAGTGACGTTTACAGTAAGTTTATATTACCGCCACAATACGCATATTATATCTAGGATTAAAGAGTTTTATGGCAACAATACATCTGCCATGACTTTTATTAACCTTGATGCGAGCCACAATTTCGGGTCTGAAGCTGTTGTTATTGTAAAGCCTTTCAAATGGTGGAGAAATACGCTTTCTGCGAATGCTAACTATTTTCAATTTGTTGATGATAATGCAACGGCTAATTGGAATGTGAACGGAATAAGTTGGAGTGCTAAATATACTGGTGCAGTGGATTTCTGGAAAAAAACTGCAACAATTCAATTAAATGTTAATTACAATTCTCCTAGAAACTCAGTTCAAGGTCGTGTACAGCGAAAAGGTCCCGTAGATTTATCGTTTGAAAAAACATTCAAAGAAGGAAAATGGTCGTTGGGTTGCAGAGTAACAGACATCTTTAATAAAATGGGCTTTTATATGGATTTGAATCAACCGACTGTTCAGCAAACGTCTTCATTCAAATGGCTAACGAGAAAGTATTTTGTGACCTTCTCCTATAAATTTGGAAAGCTAGAAATGTCGAATAAAAAACAGGGCGGAGGAGAAGGTGGATTTGATATGTAACACGAATCCCAAATCAATTTGGTCGCTGAGCCCGACTCCACTGTGTTTCTCGAAGGGTCGAAGTGCCGAATTGAGAAATCGATTTATTTCAAACTTTCTTTCGTGGTGATTTTTATTCCCAGTCCCATTAATCCTTGATCAAAAGATTTAAATTTCTTAGCTGATTTTGTTGGTGTTTGCAGTATTCTTCGGATGTCGATTTTTGTTTTCATAATCGGTTGTGTTGTGTTCAATCGAAGATAGACAAGAATAATACCATTTTCATACTGACATAGTAATCGGTATGTTTCAAACTGTAAAAGGTGTTTTGTTGGGATTTAAATAAAAAAGTTTAAGACAATCTTTATTGTTCACATATAAAGAA
>JBILYS010000008.1:0-15206 GCA_044377625.1 Crocinitomicaceae bacterium | reverse complement strand
CATACAAACCATCACCAACTCCTGAAGCATATGGAGATTTAAGAAAAACGGTGAATGATGGTAAGGCAAAAATGTTGAATTGTTTAACTCCTCACGGTAAATGGCACATTCACTCAACTTATGGTGATACACTTAGAATGTTAACGCTTTCAAGAGGTAACGAGCCATGTTGGTTAAGTGAAACAGATGCAGCTGAACTTGGAATCAAGGATAATGATCACGTTGAAGTTTACAATGACCACGGTGTTTATGTTGCACGAGCTTGTGTGAGTGCACGTATTCCTAAAGGTGTTTGTATCGTTTATCACGCTGTTGAAAGAACATATAACATTCCTAAATCTCAAATTAGAAGAGGTGAAAAGGGTGAACCAAGAAGAGGTGGAATGAACAACTCATTTACTCGAGTTCACTTGAAACCAAATTTAATGTGTGGTGGATACGGACAGTTTACTTACCACTTCAATTATTGGGGTCCTGTAGGCGTGAACCGTGACACACACGTGTTGGTTAGAAAAATGGAGATAGTAGAATATTAATAGTTAGTTAGAATAACAAAAATTCATAGTTATGAATATTAGAGCGCAAATATCCATGGTTTTTCATCTTGATAAATGTATCGGATGTCATACATG
The DNA here is from genome assembly GCA_044377625.1 of Crocinitomicaceae bacterium. Taxonomy (GTDB): domain Bacteria; phylum Bacteroidota; class Bacteroidia; order Flavobacteriales_D; family Crocinitomicaceae; genus M0103. The sequence goes on along the minus strand of JBILYS010000008.1, from coordinate 14,574 downwards.
TTCAGTTGCTTGTAAGAACATCTGGACAGATAGACGTGGAGCTGAATATATGTGGTGGAACAATGTTGAAACCAAACCAGGAACAGGTTATCCTACTAAATGGGAAGATCAAGACATATACAAAGGTGGTTGGGAGAAAAATGGTGAATCTGTATCCTTAAAAGGAGCAGGTAAATTGAAAGGATTGAAGAATATTTTTCACAATCCAAACATGCCATCATTGGAAGATTACTACCACCCATGGTCGTATAAATACAGTGATCTTTTCACTGCTCCTGAAGGAGATGATCAACCAATTGGACGTGCAGTTTCGTTGATAACTGGCGAACCAATTGATATTAAATCAGGACCAAACTGGGACGATGATTTAGGAGGTTCTCCGGATTACGCAAGAAAAGATGTCAACTTTAAAGACTTGACAAGTGCAGATCAAGAGGCGATGTTCCAATTGGAACAAATGACTATGATGTATTTGCCAAGAATTTGTAATCACTGTTTGAATCCAGCTTGTGTTGCTTCTTGTCCTTCTGGTGCTCTTTATAAAAGAGGTGAAGATGGTGTGGTTTTGATTAACCAAGAAAGATGTAGAGCTTGGAGAATGTGTGTTACAGCATGTCCTTACAAAAAGAGTTATTACAACTGGCATACTGGGAAATCAGAGAAATGTATTCTTTGTTACCCACGTTTAGAATCAGGTCAAGCACCTGCTTGTATGCACTCTTGTGTGGGACGTATCCGTTATTTGGGTGTAATGCTGTATGATGCAGATCGTATTGAGCAAGTAGCATCAAGTGACGACAAAGATTTGTTGCATAACCACTTAGATATTTATTTGAATCCAAATGACCCTATGGTTATTGCAGAGGCACGTAAAAATGGCGTTCATGATTCAACTATCAAGGCTGCACAAAACTCACCAGTTTATAAGTTTGTGAAAGAGTGGGGAATTGCTTTGCCATTACACCCAGAGTTTAGAACATTACCTAATCTTTTCTATGTACCACCAATGTTGCCTGCTATGGCACAAGTAGACGAAAAAGGATTGTACCAAACAACTTCAGAAGAATTGTTCCCAGGTATTGATCAAAATCGTATGCCGATGAAGTATTTGGCTTCTTTATTCTCAAATGGAGATACTGCGGTAATCACAAATGTATATGAGAAATTGCTTAGTGTGAAAATGCATAGAAGAAATGCAACTGTTGGCGACTTAAATGATGTAGAAGTTAAGCGATTAATGACCAAAGCGAAAGTAGGCCCTGAAACAGCGGATGCAATCTTTAGATTGACTTCTCTTGCAACGTTTGAAGAGCGATTTGTGATTCCGCCAGCACACAGAGAAGAGTCTATCGAAATGTTAGAATCTACTGCTGATGCTAAAGGTGAAACAGGATTTGGATTCAAATTGAAACCAAAAAGAGGTTTATAATTGAAAAAGAGTAACCATGAAAAGTAGAGACCATTATAATATTCTTGCAGAGTTATTTCGATATCCTGATGATACGTACAAGCAGAATGTCGCAAGTTGCGCAAAAATGCTTAAAGGGAAATATGATGAGGCGTATGCCGAAATATTACCTTTTGCTCAGTATGTTGAAGAAAAATCTATGCATGAAATTGAGGAAGCTTTTGGTAAAACATTTCATATCCAAGCAATTTGTTTCTTAGATCTTGGATATGTATTGTTTGCTGAAGACTACAAACGAGGAGAATTCCTTGTCAAAATGAAGGATGAGCAACGAAGAGCAAATAACGACTGTGGAATTGAATTAGCAGATAATTTGCCAAATGTTCTAACGTTACTGCCACTTTTGAAAGACGAAGAATTTGTCGAAGAATTTGCAGCAAGAGTTATGATTCCAGCATTGGATAAAATGTTGGCTGAGTTTGACTCTGCTCGAATGGAACTAAAGGATAAAGTTCGTAAGAAAAAGCAAAAAGTGATCTTGATGGAAGACATGGAAAATAAAAACATTTTTCAGTTTGCTATTAATTCTTTAGCACTTGTTGTTAAAGAAGATTTCAAAAACACACATTATAATGATCCGGTTATTGTTCCAACACTTGGTGGCAATTTCCTAAAGAGTTGCACTACATCATGTGCCACAACTCCTGAACCAGTAAAAACTAATTAATATGACTCGTCAAGAAAAATCAAAGGTAACGGGACTCAGCTTAGAGTTAAGTTCTGTTTGGAAAAGAGTAAAAACTGTATCGGTTTTTGTGCTTTTCATAAGTGCCCTATTCTCTTCAAAAAGTAGTTTTGGTGCTACTGGTGAAGAAGTTTACAACAAATTATGTATGTCATGTCACAGTTTGACGGATAAAGTTCTTATGGGACCTGGTTTACAAGGAATCGGTGAAAGAAGAACTGAAGCGTGGGTAATTAAATGGGTGAAAGATTCTCAAGGATTAATTGCTTCAGGAGATGCCGATGCAGTGAAATTGTTTGGTGATTTTAACAAAATTCCAATGCCTGGTTTCCCACAATTAACAGATGAGGAAATTAAAGGATTATTGGCTTTTGTTAAATCAAAAGAAGCAGCTCCCGGCGCAGCACCAGCAGAGGCAGGAGCAACAGCAACAGCTCCTGGAACACCAGCTCCTGTTATAGGAGTTAATTTGAATTATAATTTCATCTTTTGGGTCTTCTTATCACTTGTTATTGTTGGATTCATGTTGTACAGATTCAAGAAAAGAACAAATGAGAAAGTAGAACAAGTTGGGTACCATGGAGAACCACATAGTATTCCAAATTATGGATTTTACTTTTTGATATTCTTGTTATGCGCTGCGGTAGTTATCTTCATATTAGCCACAGTTCTTAAACAAAATGTTGGAATGGTGAGTACACTTATGTTCATGGTTTTGCCATATGTAGCTTTCGGTATTTTCATTGTTGGAAGTATTTATCGATACATGAACAGAGGATATCAAGTTTCTTCTTTATCTTCTCAATTTTTAGAAGGAAAGAAGTTGTTTTGGGGAAGTCAACCATTTCACTGGGGATTATTATTCCTTTTTGTTGGACACTTAACAGCTTTCTTATTTCCTAGAGCAGTATTAGCTTGGAATGGTGAACCAGTTCGTTTGTTGATTCTTGAAATTTCTTCTTTTGCTTTCGGATTATCTGCTTTGTTAGGATTGATATTATTAATCAAGAGAAGATTATCTGCTAAAATGCTTTTAGTAGTCACAAATAAAATGGACATGTTGGTCTATACAATTTTGTTTGTTCAAATAATCACTGGTTTAGGAGTTGCATTTTTTGTACGATGGGGTTCTTCTTGGTTTTCAAGTACATTAACTCCTTACTTAAGATCTGTCTTCTCTTTCAATCCTGATATTGACGCTGTTTCTGCAATGCCGTGGTGGATTCAAATTCACATTATCTCAGCATTCCTTATTATTGGTGTTATACCATTTACACGATTTATGCACTTCTTAGTTGCTCCATTTGATTATATCTGGAGAAAATACCAAGTGGTTATCTGGAATTGGAATCCAAAAAATATTAGAACAACAACACGTCACAATTTTGGTAAAAAATCACGCAATCATTAATATTTAATGCTGCAATGAATTAAGCCACTCGTTCGTCAATTGACGAACGAATGGCTTTTTTGTTTTATGATACGAATCATATTTTGCATTGAAAACAAATAGTTACTTAGCGTTATATTATAGATTCTAATCTTTTTTTTTCACTTAAAAAATCCTGAGGAGTTAAATATTTGCAACGACGGATGCAATCCGTTGTGGTAAAAAATTGAAAGACAGTTTTGGCGTGTTTTTTTGGTTAAAAACCATGACAAAACTAATCTAGTGAAAATTAAATGATGAGCGTTATATTTTATAAAACACATCGAAAAGTGTAATTTAGCCATTGAAAAAGAGTATAAATGATAAACAGAATAAAGCAAAATATCCGATTTGATAGAAATGAATTCTCTGGGTCGTTCGGAGATATCGGAACTGATTTGCCTCTTATAGTAGGGATGATTATGGTTTCTGGTATCGACAGTGCCAGTACTTTTATCATTTACGGGATCTTACAAATTGCTTCTGGTTTGTATTATGGAATGCCAATGGCCGTTCAACCCTTGAAAGCCGTTGCAACACTTGTTATTGCAGGCAATATTGCTGGTAGCGTAATATACGGCGGAGGTCTAGCAATTGGGATTATCATGTTATTTCTAACCATTACAGGTCTGATTAAAAAACTTTCCACTTTCATTCCAAAGGCTGTTATTCGAGGAATTCAAATGGGATTAGGCTTGATGCTGGCCAATATTGCCTTAAAGAATTACATCGTTGAAGGATCTGGAGTCATGGAATATGGATTGGTAATCGTTGCCTTCACTATTGCATTAGTGCTTCTTGGAAATAGAAAATACCCACCGGCTTTATTTATTATTGGATTAGGGATTCTATATGCGTTATTTTTTCAAATAGAAAATCCAACAACATTATTTTCTTCAGTAAAAATGGAAATTCCGAATTTTCATATTCCAAAATGGGATGATATTGCAACAGGTTTTTTAATTCTTGCATTGCCACAAATACCTCTTTCCATCGGTAATTCAATTTTAGCTAGCGATCAATTAGCAAAAGATCTATATCCTGAAAAGAAAATTACAGTAAGTAAAATTGCTTTTACGTATTCTTTAATGAATATCATAAGTCCATTTTTTAGCGGAATTCCAGTTTGTCATGGTTCAGGAGGAATGGCAGGTCACCATTCTTTTGGTGCTCGAACGGGCGGATCAGTTCTGATTTATGGTGTTTTCTTTCTTATTCTTGGACTATTTTTTAGTCATAGTTTCGATCAAATTGTAAAAATATTTCCAATGCAAATACTTGGTGTAATTTTATTTTTTGAAGCAATAACGCTCGTTTTTCTGGTTAGAGATATTCAAACAAAAAAGTCAGATTTTTATATTGCGTTAGTAGTTGCGTTAATTGCATGTGGACTTCCGTACGGTTTTTTGATCTCTATAATTCTAGGAACAATTCTTTATTACAATTCAACCAGAATTAACATCTTGAAATGATAGACTTATTTGAATTTTTATGATTTCGTCGTATTGAAAAATAATTTGATTAAATGAAATCGTAAAATGCGTTGCAAGATCGAACTGCAAATTATCTGCAGAACTAGTTCGTAAAGCGACTTCGAAGAAAGAGTGAGATGCAATTCGGTATAATCATGAGCTTTATCGACGGTCTCGATTCGCAATGCAATGGAGAATCGGGAAGTTCCTTGGATAATTTGCAAAAAAGCACTTTTTTGCTACTTTTTTTTGCTTTGGAAAAAAAGTAGAAGCAATTTATTATAACGAATCACGAGTAACTTCAAATAATATTTTATTGAAATGACAAGCATCATGCTTTCTTCTCTTTTTCTTTACCAATTTTGAAAACTCGATTTTAATAAAAAGAAAAATGAATAAAGAGAAATCTATCTATTATTGGCTATTGTCTGGTTGTTTGTTAATTGCATTAATGGTTGTAATTGGTGGAATCACACGTCTTACCCAGTCAGGCTTATCGATGGTGGAATGGAAACCAATTGTTGGAGCGATTCCTCCCTTGAATGAAAAAGAATGGGTAAAGGAATTTGAATTGTATAAAACATCTCCAGAGTTTAAAGTTTATAACAATCATTTTACGCTTTCTGAATTCAAATCTATTTTCTTTTGGGAGTATTTACACCGATTAGTTGGAAGAATTATGGGTTTAGTTTTTATCATCCCATGTCTACTATTTTGGTTGAAAGGGAAATTTTCTAGAGAATTGAAAAAAAGAGTTCTCTTAATTCTACTTGGTGGAATCTGTCAAGGAGTATTAGGATGGTTAATGGTGAAAAGTGGTTTAGTGGAGAATCCACATGTGAGCCATTATAGACTCGCGGCACACCTAATGGCAGCATTGATACTTATAATTTATATTTATAAAACGGCTCTTTGGGTGAAGCACGGTGAAAAGAAACGAGCAATTCCTTTATTGAATGAACGCTTAATAAATGGCACACTCATGCTATTGATTCTACAAATTATTTACGGTGCTTTTGTCGCCGGTCTAAAAGCAGGTAAAATGTATAACACTTTTCCTAAAATGGGTGATTCTTGGTTTCCATCAGATTTGACGTACAGTTTTCAAGAAAAAGGAGTATTAGCACTTTTTGAATCACCATCTGTTGTTCAATTGATTCATCGAATTTTGGGAATAAGTTGCTTTTTGCTAGTGACATACCTTTTAATAAAAAGCAAAGAATATCACTTTTCTATAAGAAGTAAAACGAGGTTTTTTGGTTCTCTTATTTTTATTCAAGTTGCAATTGGTATAACAACATTGATTTTGGCAGTACCTGTCAACTTTGGAGTTTTACATCAAATCGTTGCTTTGTTTATTTTGGTTATTGGCTTTAATATCAAGTTTGCGTCAAAATACGAATGGGGAAGATGATATTTTAACCTATTCTTTCAACTTTTCTTTAAAACCAAATTTTTGAGTCACTCCCAACCAAAATATATTTGAAGACTCATAGGTTGAAGCCGAACTTCGTTGCCCAAACTGATAACAATAAGTCAATCCGATATTCAGCTGCTTGTTGATTTGCAATGCAGGCCCAATTAAAATTCGGTTATTATCAAAGGAATTATAAACGATCTCTTTTCCGAAATTGATAAACAATTCGTCTCCAAAATTTAAGAGGAGCTTGAGATCAGGTTTCTTCGACGACAATTTTAGTATTGGTAAGGTAAAATAAAGCCTATATCGCAATCGAAAATTGAAAGATGTCGGGTTTGCAGCGTTCGTTTTGTTTTGAAATGATCTTGCTTCAATTCGAAAACGATTTTGCAATGTAAGCGATTTAAACTTTATAGTAGAATTGATTTCTTGATAAGGACGAATTTCTATAATACTTGTTTTAGAATCATTGAAGGCTGTAAAACATGCAATTCCAGTTGCTCCTTGAAGATTTTTTCCTATCGGATAGGCAATTCCTGTTCTACTCGTAATTTGAAACCAATCTTGAATATTTCCTTTTGTACGGAAACCAAAATCACTCATTAATAGTATTTTTTCAGAAAGCTTTATTTGTGTGTAATATTGTAACCACTGTTGATTCGAACGATTTACAATCTTTTGAGCATGACAATTAATTGAAATTGCCAGAAACCCAATAAATATTGTTGAAAATGACCTGATTTTCATAGTGTAAAAATAGTGCTTAAAGTTGAGTTCTAATTGCTTAAGATCCCCGAATTATAATGCTTTATAAATTATAATATGTGACTATTAATTGGATAGCGCATATATCATTAGGGCAATTCCTCCTATAAAACTTGTCATAAGCGTAACTATCATTAATCGAAATGTTCTCTTGTCATTTTTTAAGTTTCTATTGAGCCAAAGCATTCCTGCAGCAAATAGAATGTAAACAGAAAGACATAATCCAATTAAAAATACGGTGTTTTTGTCCATCTTATTGTTTTGATTATACAAGATTATAAAAAACAGCTTTGAAAAAATGTGATATAAATCATTTATTGAGGTGACTTTAAACTATATCTTTGAAAAAAATCAAATTATGATAGTTCAACAGTTTAATGAAAATGCCGTTCAATACAAGGATTTTCAAATTTGGGATGTGGAAAACATGGACGCTTTTTTCAATGGAAATGGCGTTATACAAGAAATTTTTGAAAAAGATTACAAAACACTTGTTTCTAATTTTGATGCAAATCGAACAGATATTGCTGATACAAACATGGAAATCATGGTTAAAATTTTGGATCAAATTGGCGACAAACATTTCATGATATTTACCTTACACGACAAAAATCATTTAGAATTAGTGCAAATGCAACGCACCAATGCTATGACCTTTGGTATCAACATTGAAGAAATTTCTCCAGATCACGTCTATATCATGATTATGGATAAACACAAAGAAGTGAACGTAGGAATGTGAAATCTAACAAAAGTAATTTAAAGGTCATTCGTCATTTGATGGATGACCTTTTTTGTTTTTTATTCGCACCGTTTCTATTTTTTAATCGATTTATGACATAAAACAAGCATTAATAGGACTAATTCATCCGAAATAAGGAGTTCATGACAGTGTAAAAAATTATAAATCAATAAGTTAAACATCAATACTTAGTGTTTTTAACTTTTTTTAGGAAATCGTGAATTGTATGATTTACGTCATTTTATACGCTTAAAGTGATTAGTAGATTTGCTCTATAATATAACACAAAGGTTATGGGAAGTTTTAGAACATTTTTAAAGTCAGGACATGCACCAACATTATTTGCGTCCTTTTTGTATTTTGATTTTTGCTTTGCAATATGGGTGCTTAACGGTGCGATGGCACCATTTATAAGTGAAGAATTTCATTTGACGGATGCACAAAAAGGATTTATGATTTCCGTTCCAATATTAGCTGGAGCGATTATGCGTTTTCCGTTGGGAGTTTTATCGCAGTACATAGGTCGAAAAAATGCGGCTTTAACTGAAATGACGCTAATTATTGCGGCAATGATTTATGGTTACTCTATGGTAGACACCTATTCTGATGTATTAGCAATGGGTGTGTTACTTGGTATTGCCGGAGCTAGTTTTGGTGTAGCGCTATCATTAGGTTCAGGTTGGTTTCCGCCAAAATATAAAGGATTAGCAATGGGAATTGCTGGTGCTGGAAATAGTGGAACTGTACTAGCAATGTTATTCGCGCCACCATTAGCAATGCATTATGGATGGCATGCGGTGTACGGAATCGCAGCTTTTTTCATGTTGATTCCAATGATTGTGATGATTGTCTTTGCGAAAGAACCACCTGATAGAGAAAGACAAACATTAAAAGAACATTTATCTTGTCTGTTAGAACGTGATGGATGGTCGTTTAACTTCATTTATATCATCACTTTTGGTGGATTCATCGGTTTGGCAAACTTTTTACCAACGTATTTTCACGATCAATTTGGTGTCACAAAAGTTGAGGCTGGTCAGTTGACAATGCTCGCCGCATTAATGGGTTCTGCTATTCGTGTAGTTGGTGGCTGGGCCGCTGACAAATGGGGAGGAGTTAACATCTTAACCATGGTCTTTGGTTTTGTTATCTTGTCTATTATAATGGCGGCATTTCCAATTGGTGTTACGGGGACAACGATCCTATTCATGTTTACATTTGCGGCACTTGGAGCTGGAAATGGTGCTCTTTTCCAACTTGTCCCTTTACGATGGCCTCTTGCAACAGCAGTGGCAGGAAGTATGATCGGCGAAATCGGTGCCTTGGGAGGAAGTTTTATTCCAAACGCAATGGGGCTTTCAAAACAAAATACAGGTTCTTTTTTCTGGGGATTTATATCATTCGCGATTTTAGCAGTACTTGCATTCATTGTTTTAAGAGTTTCACAACGTAAATGGACAGCGAAATGGGTTGATAAAGGTGGACGTGCACGAATTATCAAAGAAGATATCGAATTTGAAATACATGAACACATACCGGGTTTAACTGTAATTCCAAGTAAAACTGCATCAGGGGAATTGGCTTATAGAACAATAATTTATCCTGTTGGAAATTCAGAATTAGCTGACAAAGCTAGAGATCATGCGGCTTATTTAGCGAATACAACAGGTTCAAAATTGCTGTTACTTTATGTAAACGAAAAATCACACAGTACAGGTTTGCTGGCTACTGATTCTGATAATTTTTCTGCAATACGTGATTCATGGATTCACGCAGGAAAACAGGCTTTAATAAATGAAGCAACAAAATTACGTGATTTAAATGTCAACAATATTGAAGCTGTTTTCGGACAAGGGGATATTGCACATGAAATAGTTACTATTGCCAAAGAAAGAAATGCAGAATTGATTCTCTTAGCGAGTCATGTTGCTTCTCCAATCGGTAAGTTACTAATGGGAAGCAGAACACATGAGATTTTCAAAGAAGCTACTTGTCCAATATTAAGAATAGTTCGATAATTAATATTTACCTAAATTAAAAGTTATGTCAACTTGGTTAAACAAATGGGAACCCGAAAATGAAGAGTTTTGGAATTCTGAAGGAAGTAAAAGAGCATGGAAAACGTTATGGATCACAACTGGAGCCTTAATTTTTTCTTTCGCGACTTGGTTTATAATGAGTGCGCTTGTAGTAAAACTGAATGGAATCGGGTTTAAATTTACAAAAGATGAATTGTTCTGGCTGGCAGCAATGCCTGGTTTGGCAGGAGGAATTTTGAGGATTGTACATACATTTTTGTTGCCAATATATGGTACACGTCATGTTATTTCTATTTCTACTTTCTTAAAAATTATTCCATGTGTTGGAATTGGATTCGCAATTATGGATACATCAACACCATTCTGGATGTTTATGGTTCTTGCATTTTTGTCTGGTTTTGGAGGTGGAGATTTCTCGTCTTATATGCCTAGTACAAATCTATTTTTCCCTAAACGTTTAAAAGGTACTGCTTTGGGTATTCAAGCAGGAATTGGAAACTTTGGTGTGAGTTTAGTGCAGTTTTTAACCCCAATTGTAATTGGTTTTGGAGTGTATGGTTCTTCGGCAATGTTTACTAAGGTGGAAGCAAAAGAAGTGCAGGCTCAATTTGAAGCAATAGGAAAGGAAGAAACGGTAAAGGTTTTTAGCACATTAGATCCTGAAATTCAAGGAAAGGTTATTGGTGCTGTTCATCCTAAAGTCCTTAAAAAGTTTAAAGTTGACCCTAAAAACGTTGATTATGTTGCAAGTTTTGAAAAACTTCCGCCTTTAGCACAATCACGTGGTTTTGCAAATATTCATCCAAAAGCAGCTGAAACAGCTCTAAAAGAATTCAAAGCGGAAAAAGCAGTATCAAACAAACCTATTTATTTACAAACTGCCGCATTTTGGTATATTCCTTTCTTGTTGATTTTTGGTTTCTTAGCTTGGTGGCAATTAAAAAGTATTCCTGTAAAAGCTTCAATTAAAGAGCAATTCGATATTTTCGGAGATAAGCATACGTGGTATTGTACAATTACATATCTCATGACATTTGGTAGTTTTGCAGGTCTTGCAGCGGCTTTCCCAATGTTGATTAAAACAGTTTATGGACCTTTTCCAGATGCCCCAGATCCTTTAGTGTATGCTTTTTATGGACCACTAATTGGTTCTGCAAGTCGTGTTCTTTTTGGATTTGTCGCTGATAAAGTAGGTGGAGCTATCCTAACAACTATTTCGGGAATTGGTTTAATAGTTGGTTGTGGTATGTTAGTAGGTATGGATCTTCTTGATCCAACGAGCTTGGATCAATTTCCAATGTTTGTTGCTGTAATGCTTGGACTTTTCTTCTTTACAGGAATTGGAAATGCCGCAACGTTCAGACAATATCCAATAATTTTCCAACATAATCCTCGTCAAGCAGCAGGAGTAATTGGATGGACAGCTGCCATTGCTGCATTTGGACCGTTCATTTTTGCAATGTTAATTTTGACAGCAATCAATGCTTCTGGGACTCCTAATCCATTCTTTATTGGATTAATAGTATTTTCTTTAATAGCAACATTAGTAAATTGGTACTTCTATCAGCGAAAAGGATGTGAAAGACCAAGTTAATACAAAAGTTAGGTGAACGAGGGGATTGCTTAAAAGTTTAATAGTTGGCTTATAGATTCCCATCTCAAGCAACCCTTCGTTTAATTTTTTATTTAAAAACAAACAAAATGAAAACGCAAAAATTAAAAGCGATATGCCTTATGTTAGGTTTAACTATCGCAAGTCAGGTAGAAGCACAATTTACAGTGAATGGTCAATATATGTCACGTGGCGAATATAGACATGGTTTAGGAACTCTTGCAGACACGAACCAATCAGGTGCAATGTTTATTTCTCAAAGAGCAAGATTAGGTGCAGAATTCAAGCATGAAAAGTTTAAAATGAATGTTGCAGTTCAAGATGTTAGAACATGGGGAAGTGTTGCAAATTCAGCTATCGATACAAAAGGATTATTGTCAATATATGAAGCAAATGTTGAATTGTTAATGTCAAAAAAATGGGCCTTGAAAGTAGGGCGTCAAGCAATTTCTTATGATGATGATCGTATTTTTGGAACATTGGATTGGTCAATGCAAGGAAGAAGACATGATGCTGCAATTTTGAAATACCGCGATAGCACATGGTCTGGAGATGCAGGTTTTGCTTTTAATCAAAATGCAGAGTCATATAAATTGGCGCAATATACTGTGAACAATTATAAGAACTTCCAATATTTATGGGTGAATAAGAAAATTGGAAAAGGAAATTATAGCTTCTTGTTCTTGAATAATGGTGTTGCGTATAATAAGTTAAATACTTCAACTGGTTTAACAGATTCTATAACTGCTTATTCTCAAACAGTTGGAATTAGAGGGGAATACAAAACGGATAAATTTAACTTCGCAGGTTATGGTTATTACCAAATGGGCAAGAGTGGTTCTAAAGACATAAGTGCATATGATGTTTCAGTTGAAATTGGATATAAACCAGTAAAAGGGTTTTTATTAACTCTTGGAGCTGAAATGTTATCGGGAACAAGTCAAATTGATACTGCAAATAAAGTGAATAATTCATTTAATCCTTTTTATGGCACGAATCATAGATTTAATGGATATATGGATTATTTCTATGTAGGAAATCACTTAAATACAGTTGGGCTTTTCGATGGTTACCTCAGATGTAGTTATACAAAAGACAAGTTTATTTATTCATTAAACGGTCATTACTTTAGTGCAGCAGCGCCAGTTAGAGACTTGAATTTCCCGACTGAATATAAAGCAAGAAATTCACATTTGGGAGCAGAACTAGATTTTACATTATTGTATAATTACTGTGATGGAATCTCATTCCAAGGTGGATATTCTCAAATGTTCGGAACAAATACACTGAAAGCAATTAAAGGAGGAAACATTGCTGTAGCAAGTAATTATGCATATATTATGTTAATTGTTCGCCCAAACAATCCATTGAAATTTCCTAAAGTTGGGTTGAAAATGTAAGCGTTTAAAAAATAATAGTTTATCAAACCCGAAGTTTTGCTTCGGGTTTTTTATTTTAATTCCATTTGATAGTTTTAAAAAAAGTAAAAAGAGATGCTAATATTTTAAAAGATGATTTAAATCATAAATAGTTTTGTATTCTCTACCGATATTTACATAAAAACATAACGGTAATTTTAGCAACAATGAAATTCATAAATAAGGAAACGGGAAGAAGAGTTGGTTCAAAGGATGAAGAGTTAAAAGAACATTCTAAGAAACTAAGAGACGAAGATCCAATTTTAAGAAATATCGACAAAGAAGAGAATTTGGAAGAATTTTCAGCTATGGATCCACCCGAAGCATATGACAAAGAAAGAATGTTAGGTTCTGACTATGAGAACATGAATAAATTCATTCAAGAACTTATGGATGAGCACAAAGAAGTGGTTGAAAAAACGAAAATATTTGATGAAGCGTTAGTTGCGTTTCGTGAAAGTGGGTTCGTTTTTACAAATGAAATAAATATCGCTTTTAATGAATTCTTCGTTTATTTTGACGAACATATTCTTCCTCATAATAGAAAAGAGGAACGACATTATTTCAGAATTTTGCACGACCGTTTAATTGAATCTGGCGAACATGGGAAAGGGGAAAACCCAAGTACAGCAATCGATTTAATGGAAGACGATCACACGAAATTTATTCAATTGGCTAGTTTGGCGTTTAATTTTCTTGGGCTAGGAACAAGGTTGAGAGACAATGAGTCTCGAGCTATGACGTTCGATTTAGCATTTAATTCAGGAAGAGAGCTAACAGAATTATTAAGATTGCATATCTTTAGGGAGGACGAAACATTATTTCCTTTGTCTCAACAATTATTAACAGAGCAAGATTTTGCAATTATCAATGGATAATCAAATAGAAAATATAGTTGATAAATATGGCAGAGTACATGATTATTTGCGTATTTCTCTAACTGAACGCTGTAATTTACGGTGCTTCTATTGTATGCCAGCTGAGGGAATAGAATTGCGCGATAAAGCTGAGTTTATGAGTTCAGAAGAACTTTTGGCTATAGCAAAAGTTTTCGTTGAGCTTGGTGTCAAAAAAATAAGATTAACAGGAGGCGAACCACTTGTTAAAAGAGGCTTTGATGACTTAATTCAAGAATTGGCAAAGCTACCTATAGAAATAGCATTGACAACGAATGCAATTCTTGTAGATTCACATTTGGATGCACTTATAAAGGCGGGAATAAAAAATATAAATGTGAGTTTAGACTCTTTAAAAGAAGAAAGATTTAACACTATTTCAAGAAGAAGTTACTTTCAGAAAATAAAAGAAAATATCAGTTTGCTTTTGGAAAATGATTTCAATGTTAAAATCAATGTAGTCCTAATGCGCGATGTCAACGATGATGAAATTATCGATTTTGTAGAATGGTCTCGAACTGAAAAAATTCATATTCGATTTATTGAATTCATGCCTTTTGATGGTAATAATTGGAACCTAGAAAAAAAGGTGTCATTAAAAGAAATTATAGATAAAGTGAACTTCTTC
>JBILYS010000132.1:0-5527 GCA_044377625.1 Crocinitomicaceae bacterium | reverse complement strand
CAGATACAATGCCCTTTTGGATTTCTTTTGGATGTTATTTCATGATTGGAATTGGAACTTTAATGGGTGGATGGAAAATCGTTAAAACGATGGGAACCAAAATCACCAAAGTTACGCCACTTGAAGGTGTTTGTGCTGAAACGGCTGGAGCATTAACATTATTCACCGTTTCAAACATGGGGATTCCCGTATCTACTACACATACAATTACCGGTTCAATAATCGGTGTTGGAGCAATAAAAAGATTAAGCGCTGTTCGGTGGGGAGTAACCATCAACTTATTATGGGCATGGATTCTTACAATTCCTGTAAGTGGATTGTTAGCTGCAGGGTTTTATTATTTGATTCTGTTATTTAAATAATCAACATATTTATTTTTAGATAAAGGGAGCGAAAGTTCCCTTTTTTGTTGCATTAAACTCAGACTCCTCTAAAGTTTATTTCGGCAAACTCCGTGTAATAAATCGCAGAGCCGACAATTAAAGTATTCAATCTGTGGATTTCCGCGTTTTCTGCGGGAGAAACAAATGCTTATTTTCTTTTTGATTGAAAAAACTTCAACATTACTTCCGAACATTCTTTTTCTAAAACCCCATTCACAACCAACGTTTTTGGATGATATAACTCATTTTTATACCGGCCTGCACCACGTTTTTCATCTCGTGTTCCAAAAACAACTTTATCTAATTGCGACCAATAAAGTGCTCCTGCACACATCACACATGGCTCAACTGTTACATAAAGCGTACATCCTGTTAAATATTTTCCGCCTAAAAACTCAGCTGCTGCTGTTATTGCTTGCATTTCTGCATGAGCTGTTACATCGTTTAAATGTTCTGTGAAATTATGTGAACGTGCAATTATTTGATTTTTCGCAACAATTATTGCTCCCACAGGAACTTCATCCTGCTCAAAAGCCTTATAAGCCTCTTGCAGAGCTTGTTTCATAAAGTATTCATCATTATAAGGAGATATCATTCTATTCTAAGATAAATTGTACATTTGAAAATTAAATAAAAAAGGTGAAAAACACGATCCCATCGCTAAAAAAAGGTGATTTAATTTATATTACAGCGCCAGCAAAAGCAATTGAAAAAGACTATGTTCTTTTTGCAAAAGCATTTTTTAAAAAACAAGGTTTTCGTGTTTTAATAAGTGAACATTGCTTTGGAACATTTAACTATTTTTCTGGCACAGATGCTGAGCGCCTCGCTGATCTCCAATTCGGAATTGATAATCCCGAAGTAAAAGCAATTTTTTGTGCCCGCGGAGGATACGGCTGCATTCGTATCGTTGACCAAATACAATGGGCGTCCATGTTGCGTGAACCAAAATGGTTAATCGGTTACAGTGATATTACCATTTTTCACCAACGTCTTCAACGCTTTGAACTTCCTAGTATTCACGGAACAATGCCGTTCAATTTTGAGAAAAATTCTTCTGAAGCGTTGAATAGCCTTTTAAAAGCGGTAACGGGTGAAAAATATTCTATATCCTGTGTTAGAGATAAGTTCAATAAATTGGGAACCGTAAAAGGAAAACTTGTTGGTGGAAATCTCAGTATATTATATAGTTTACTCGGAACAGATGATCAAATAGACTACAGCAATACAATTCTTTTTATAGAAGATTTAGCGGAACATTTGTATCATATCGATAGAATGCTTTTTGCCATGGAGAAAGCAGGTGTTTTCAATAAAATTAAGGGCCTAATCGTGGGTGGAATGACAGATTTACAAGATACAGATACACCTTTTGGACAATCACTGGAAGAAATTATCTTACACCATTTCACCTATAGAAAAATTCCTATTGCGTTTCATTTTCCTGCTGGGCATATTGATGATAATCGAGCCTTAATTCTTGGAAGTGACTGTGAATTAAATGTCAATGAAATAGAATCAACACTAAATTTTAATTAAATGGGTACTACTTTCATTGTTGTTGTAACTGTTGTTCTACTTCACTTCATTGTTGGAATAGGTTTTTTGATTTATAAACTTGGAAAAAAGAAATAAACCTCTTCAAACTTTAAGTCAATAATTTGGTTCAGAGTATTGAACGTCCTGACAAATGTTGTTCTATAACTATAGCCACAGATGCACAGATTATTCTGTTTAACAAAAAAGATGTTCTAATTAATCCTGAATAATTACAAAATCATCTGTTGTAAATTTAGAATTCATCAAGATAACGAATCGATTTATGCTCAAAAATCAATCTGTTCATCTGTGGCTGATAATTTTTTTAGCTACCTATTGCAAAAAATAAAATCATAGGACCACAACTTTTTTACTCGTTCTAGAATCACCGTCCTGAATTGTACAGAAAAAAGTTCCTTGAGGTAAATCTGTCACTTCTGTTTTGCCCTCTTCACCAATTAACCAGGTTCCAACATAGGTTCCTTCTACACTCGTAATTGTAATCACAGAGCCATTTTTCCCTTCAACAAAAAGTCTACCTTCCGATGGATTAGGATAAATTGAAAAGGCAACTTCCATCTGTTCTCTTTTTTGAGACGCTTCTTTTATCGGATTCGTTTCTTCCTTAGAGACACTTCCTTTTAAATGATTTTCTTCTTGCGCAAAGCAACTTCCCGTTGCAATTAAACACATCAACACCACAGCTCTTTTCATCGTTTGTTTTTTCTAGAACAACAATTATACTTTTCGTTACAAAAAGCACAACAAAATCATCATTTGATTGTTTTTATATATAATCAGTCTAAATAAGCCCTTTCCCCTTGTTGCTTGCATTGTAACTATTAAATTTGGGCTATATTATTTAATAATTATATTATTTATGAGTAAGTCAGTTATTTTAAAATCCTCTATCGCCAAAAAATACTGGATGGCGTTTACAGGGTTGTTTCTATGTCTATTCCTTGTGGGTCACCTTCTTGGAAATTTACAATTATTCTACGCTGGAGAAGAAGGCCGAAGAGCATTCAATGAGTATGCTTATTTCATGCAGCACAATTTGTTGATCAAAGTAATGTCATACGTTACTTATCTATCAATCTTATTTCATGCTATTGACGGGTTATTATTGGCTTTTCAAAACAAAAAAGCACGTCCTGTTCAATATGCAATGAACAAAGCTTCTGCAAATTCGTCATCTGCTTCAAGACAAATGGCTTTATTAGGAAGTATTATTTTAATTTTTATTGCAACTCACATGGTAAACTTTTGGGGTAAAATGCATTTCGGAGAAATTCCTTTGCATACGTACAAAGTTTCAATGCCTGGTCAAATGGGTCAAGTGCAAGAAAGTTCATTCTACTATACGCATGATTTTTCTGTTCAGCCGGTTCCTGTTGTTAAGGAAATCGTTGTGAAAAATGAATTAGAATTATACATCAAAAATCCTGAAATCAAGGTTGGTGAAGGTTATAAAGATTTGCATTCAGTGGTAATGGGATTCTTTGGAAAAAGTGCTAATGGCAATGATGTTAACGAGTTAGCTTGGTTAGCTGTTTTGTTGTACACCATTTCAATGGCGGTTCTTTCTTTTCACTTAATGCATGGATTCGCTTCAGCTTTTCAAACATTGGGAATGCGTCATCCACGCTATACGGCAATCATTAAGAACGTAGGAATGGGATTCGCAATTATTGTCCCTGCTACCTTTGCAGCAATTCCATTGTATATTTTCTTTAAGTAATAATTCGATTTTAAAAATAGATTCATATGTCAATTTTAGACTCAAAAATACCTTCTGGCGAACTAAATCAAAAGTGGTCTTCTTACAAGGATCATATTCGATTAGTTAATCCAGCAAACAAAAGAAACATTGATATTATTGTTGTTGGAACAGGTTTAGCTGGTGGATCAGCTTCTGCAGCCTTAGCAGAATTAGGATATAATGTTAAAGCATTTTGTTTTCAAGATTCACCTCGTCGTGCGCACTCTATCGCTGCGCAAGGAGGAATCAATGCTGCAAAAAATTACCAAGGTGACGGAGATTCTGTTTTCCGTTTGTTTTACGATACAGTAAAAGGTGGTGACTATAGAGCACGTGAAGCAAATGTTTACCGTTTGGCTGAAGTTTCCGCTAGTATCATCGACCAATGTGTTGCACAAGGTGTACCATTTGCTCGTGAATACGGTGGTTTATTGGATAACCGTTCATTTGGTGGGTCTCAAGTTTCTCGTACGTTTTATGCGAAAGGGCAAACTGGACAACAACTTTTATTGGGCGCTTATTCAGCAATGTCTCGCCAAATTGGAAAAGGAAAAATCCAAATGTATAACCGTCACGAAATGCTTGATTTAGTTCTAGTGGACGGAAAAGCGCGTGGAATCATCGCAAGAAACTTAGTTACTGGTTCTCTTGAAAGATTTTCTGCACACGCTGTCGTAATTGCTTCTGGTGGATACGGAAACGTATTCTACCTTTCAACGAACGCAATGGGATCTAACGTCACAGCAGCTTGGAAAGTTCATAAAAAAGGTGCTTTCTTCGCAAATCCTTGTTATACACAAATTCACCCAACATGTATTCCAGTTTCTGGAGATCATCAGTCTAAATTGACGTTGATGTCTGAATCATTGAGAAATGACGGACGTATTTGGGTTCCTAAAAACTTAGAAGACTCTAAAGCGATTCGTGAAGGTAGAATGAAGCCAACAGATATTTCTGAGGAAGAAAGAGATTATTATTTAGAAAGACGTTATCCTGCTTTTGGAAATCTTGTTCCACGTGATGTTGCTTCTCGTGCTGCAAAAGAAAGATGTGATGCTGGTTTTGGAGTCAATGCTACAGGTGAAGCAGTTTATTTGGATTTTGCATCAGCAATTGAGCGTTACGGAAGAGAAAAAGCGCGCATGAATCATGATGGAGAAGCTTCAATGGAAACAATCATGGATTTAGGAACTGAAGTTGTGAAAGCAAAATACGGTAACTTATTCCAAATGTATTATAAAATTGTAGATCAAGATCCGTATAAAACACCAATGATGATTTATCCAGCCGTGCATTACACAATGGGTGGAGTTTGGGTTGATTATAACCTAATGACAACAATCACAGGATGCTACGCAACAGGAGAAGCAAACTTCTCTGACCACGGTGCTAATCGTTTAGGTGCTTCTGCATTGATGCAAGGTTTGGCTGATGGATATTTTGTTTTACCTTATACAATTGCTGATTATTTAGCAGACGATATTCGAACAGGAAAAATCTCTACTGATTTACCTGAATTTGTTCAAACTGAAGCTGACGTAAAAGCAGGTATTGATCGATTAATGAATATCAAAGGGACAAAAACTGTTGATCATTTCCACAAACGCTTAGGTAAAATAATGTGGGATAAAGTTGGAATGGCTCGAAATGCAGAAGGATTAAACTGGGCTATTACCGAAATTCAAAAATTACGGGAAGAATTTTATTCAAACGTGAAAATTCCCGGAACTGTTGATTCTTTTAATCCAGAATTAGATAAAGCTAATCGTGTTTGTGATTTCTTAGAATTAGGTGAATTAATGGCAAAAGATGCTTTGAACAGAACTGAATCATGTGGTGGACA
>JBILYS010000131.1:0-5548 GCA_044377625.1 Crocinitomicaceae bacterium | reverse complement strand
ATTACATACACTTGGAACAATGGTGTGATAAATGGTATCGCTTTTAATCCGGTTAGTGGCACTCTTGTCTATACTGTAATTGGCACAAATGCTTTTTCTTGTGAAAATTTCGACCAAGTTCAGGTAATTGTAAATCCTAATCCTAATACTGTAGCAAGTCCGGATCAAACAATTTGTAATGGAACAAGCATTACGTTGGTTGGAGCGGGAGCTACAAATTATGCTTGGGATAATGGAGTGATAAATGGTGTTCCTTTTACACCTGTACTTGGAACAACGGTTTATACAGTTATTGGATCATTTATTACTGGATGTCATTCGTTAGATTCTGTTACAATCACTGTGAATCCAAAGCCAATTGTTACCACTTTTAATGCTGAAATTTGTAAAGGAGAATCAGTTGTGCTCAAAGGTTTTGGAGCTGATACCTATGCATGGACAGGCGGCGTTATCGATAATGTCGCTTTTTACCCAATGGCTACTGAAAATTATTTTGTAACTGGAACTAATTTATTTAATTGCTCATCTTCTGCCATGGCAAAAGTGGTTGTACATGATTTACCTATTGCTTCTTTCTATATGACCAACGAGCATTTCACTACAACAAGTTCATCTTCCATGTTTATGAATACTTCTTTCGATGCTGTTTCGTATAGCTGGAATTTTAATGATGGTTCACCTATTTCAGCAGAAGAATCGCCATATCATGAGTTTATTGCAGATGCAGAAATGGAATTTACAGTTCAACTGGTTGCAACGACAAGTTTTGGATGTGTTGACACTGCAATTAGAGTGATTGAAATTAAAGAAGAATTGTTATTCTATGTACCAAACACATTTACACCAGATGGAGATAATTTAAACAATACTTTTCAACCTGTTTTTGTAAATGGTTTTGATCCTCAAGGCTATACCTTGTATATTTTTAACCGTTGGGGACAAATTGTTTTTGAATCGCACGACACGAATTTTGGTTGGAATGGCCGATATGGTGTAGACGGAGATTTTGCTCAAGATGGAACATACAGTTGGAAAATTGAAGTCAAAGACGAGCATTCAGCGAACAGAGAAATGTTTATTGGTCACGTAAATATTCTGAGATGAGGTTGAATGAAAATCAAAATTAAGAGGTTGGTATTTTTACTAACCTCTTTTTTTATTTTATTTTTTCCCAAAAACGCAATGTGTCGCCAAAAAAACTCCCTTTCATTTCAAACGATTCTGGAATTTGATTTTCGGCTGTCCAATAAGTTGCTAGGCGAGTGCCAATTTCTTTTTTAGCTAGTTCGTTGCGAACATAGGTTGTAAACACGTCATAATCACCATCGCTAATTGAAACGCTATGATCCATTCTTGCGGATTTGTCATGTGTTTCAAGAAAAGGATTGAAAATATAAAATGCATCAAACGTTTTAAAATCGATGTTCAAAATATTTGTATTGATAAAGGAAACATTCGGAATTACAAATGTATTCGCACATGCTTGAGCAATATCCGATAGGTACTTTCTGTGTTCGACTCCAGTATAATGTGCATTGGTACAAGTTGCTCCGACAAGACAAAATTTACCCGTTCCAGATCCGATGTCTAAAATTTCAATTTCTTCTCCATTTGCAAGAAATTGTGCAGCTTTTTGAGACAAAAAAACCGATGTAAAGTGTCGATTTGAATGTTCTCTCACATCCTCAGGGTAGATGGCGTCAAATTCTTCATCACTTATGGATATTTTTGCTCTTAATTTGTCGATTGCCATTAAATAGTTTGTTTTTCAAAAGTTAATATGACAGAATTTTATATTCAATTCGTCTATTTTGTTTTTTTTCTATATCAGTGCATGGAATACCGTCACTTATGCATTTATTTAGAATCTGTTCCTCACCATATCCTTTGAAACTTAATCTGTTTTTATATATTCCTTGAGAAATAAGATAATCAACAACAGCTAGTGAGCGTTTTTTAGTTAGAATTTTGTTGTAATTCTCATCTCCAGAAACATCACTATGACTCGCTATTTCTATTGTAATAGAATAATTATAATTTAAAAGTTGGATTAATTTATCTAATTCATTTTTCAATTGAAATGTAAGATCCCATTTGTCACAATCAAAATCGATATCGCCAATGGTTATTGATTTATTCAGCTCAATTAATTCAACTTCATAATTAATAAAAAAGTCAGTTGATACAGAGGTGTTTTTTGTCGTGAAAGAGGTGGTTTTTGTTAAACTGTTCTTGTTTTTCAAAAAGACTACGTAGTTAATATCTTTTTCAAGATCAAAATTGAAATAACCGTTTTCATCACTATAGAGTTTAATTTGTTCACCGGTTTTACCTGTTGTAATTTCTATTAAAGCTCCTTCAACAGGAATTCGTGTTTCTTTGTTAATTGCTCTACCATTTAATTTAAACGAGGTTGTTTTTGTATTTTTGCTTGTTGCTGTAACAATATTTTCAATGTTGTTTTTGTCAAAATTAAATCCAAAATTATTATTTGTCGCAGTCAGTTTGTAATTAATTGTTTCGGGTTTCACCCATCGGTTTCCATTGAAGTAAGTAAGAAATACATCAAGTTTTCCTGAAGTGTTTAACTGATCGGATGAATAGAACAAAGCATCGTTTGAATCTACATATGGAAACAACTCATTTTTATTCGAATTTACGGAAGAACCAAGGTTTTCAGGAGCCGACCAATTACCATTTATTAATTCACAGAAGTAAATATCAAATCCTCCATATCCACCAGGCATATTAGAAGTAAAATATATTCTTGATTCATCATTCGATAAGCAAACATGTCCATTTGAAATTACATCACTGTTAAAAGGAAATTCTTCCAAATTGGACCATATACCATCAACATAAGTTGCTTTGAAAATTCTTGAATTATTATAAATTGAGTCATTCATGGAATAAATGCTTCTAGAAAAGTAAACGGTTTTTTCATCCTTGGAATAAGAAGCAGGACCATCATAAAATCTATTATTTAATTCTTTTGAAATTATTTTTTGATTAATCCAATTCCCATTCTTGCTATTGTCCCCATCTAATAAGTTGGAATATGCAATTTTTGTCCAATTATAATTGTTTTTCCCCTTAAAGATTTCCTTGTTACGAGAAAAAGCAGTTCCTTCTTTGTATTCCCGTGTACTAAAACAAGTGATATCACATTCTTTCGCTTTTTGTTTATCAGTGTTTTTTATGGAATCTTCTCTTTCGTTTTGGACTGATTGGCAAATGTTGTAAAGAAGAGGGTAATTAGTTTTAGAATAATTGTTTGTTATATATTTTTCAAGAGTTTCACTAGCTTGTTTGTAGTCTGAATTAATGAATGAAACTTGCGCATATGCGATTAAATTTTTTGATGAAGTAGCATCTTTATCAATTGCTCGTTTGTAATAAGTTTTTGAAGAATCAAGCTTGTCGATTTTAAAATATAATTCAGCAATTTTTATTTCATTTTTTGGCTGATATTCATGTTTATTTGATTTTTGGAACTGTTTTAAAGCAGATTTATAATCTTCTTTAGAATAATATTTATCTCCTTTTTTAGAATGATAATTTTGACAAGCGAAAAGAGTTAAAAGGGCGAAGGAAATAAGTAATTTATTAAAAGTATAATTCAAAATAAGGAAATTTGATTGTGCAATATTACTAAAAAAACAAAAGGCTGTTTCAATAAAGAAACAGCCTTTTTAAACAACTTTTAAAAGTTATTTAACAATATTCATTTTACCTGAGAATAGTTGATCTCCAGATTTAATAGTCATAGTGTAAACACCAGGAGTCAAATCTTTGATTTCAATTACTTTTTCTGATAAATCATCTATGATTTGTGTATGAACAAGTTGTCCAGCTAAATTGAATAATTCAAGTGTGCCAGCAGCATTCACATCACTTTTGATAGTAAAGTTTCCATTATTTGGATTTGGAAATACTGTCATTGAACCTTCAAGACTGATAAGGTCTAAACCTAACATACAATCGATAACAAAATCCAATGTAGCGATATTAATACATCCGTTACCATCAGTAAAAGTATAATCAACCGTCCAAGCTCCTGATGAAGGCGCATTGAAAATATTTGCAGTTAATGCAGCAGCTGGCCCAGAAACTTGAGAATATACTCCTCCAGCTGGTGAGCCTGTTAAAATTACATCTTGACCTCCACAGAAAGTACCAGTCATAGTTGCAGTTAAACCTACTAGAGGTTGCGCCAAAACTGTAATAGTCTCAACAGTACTCAACGGTCCATCACCACAAGCGTTTGAAGCATAAACAGAAATTGTTCCACCTGCACCGATTGATAAAATTGTAATATCAGTTGTACCTTGACCACTTTCAATAGTAACATCACCAGTTGAAGTCCAAGTATAATTTGTAGCAAGTGGGTCAGCTGAAATGTTAAGAGCACTAATTTGATTAGCACAAATTGTTGCAGCAGCCAATGTTGGTGCAGCAGGTAATGGATCAGCATAAGAAATTGTACATTGACCGTTTCCTAACCATATTCCGTTATTTGTAACTCCAGAAGTAACTCCACCTGTGAAGCTAGAGCCGCCGCCGCCGCCAGCACCTTTTGAATTCCCAGAACAACCTGTAGTACCAGCCGATCCGCCGCCGCCGCCGCCGCCGCCGATTTGGCCACCACCACCACCACCACCACCAGGGATGCTGTTAGAAGATGAGCAACAACAAGTTTGACCAGCACCGCCAGTAGCGCCTGTTCCAGTTAAAGAAACACTACCAGGAGCACCAAGAAATCCACTGCAACCTATACCAGCAGCTCCAGATCCGCCTTGAATTGCTCCAAAGTTTCCTCCTTTACCACCTCCAGCTACACCACCAGATGTTGGAGAGTCTAGACCATTAACACCGATACCGCCGCCACCAGCGCCACCAGTTCCGCCAATACCACCCACAGCTGAGCCTTCATCACAACCGCCGCGACCGCCACCACCGCCACCACCAGCAGTAATGATTCTGTTTGCTTCAGCCGCTCCGCCAAAACGAACATCGGTAGCGCCACCGCCACCACCAGCATTTGTAGAGCCACCGTTCGCACCACCATTAAAACCACCAGTTGGAGCGGTACCTTGACCACCAACAAAAATATTTAATATATCACCAGGTGTTACAGTTAAGAAACCTTCGGAATAACCTCCTAGAGCACCAGCGCCTCCAGAAACGCCATTACCACCCAAGTCTCCACTACCGCCTTGAGCTCCCCATGTTTGAATAAATATTGAATTAACTCCACACGGAACAGTAAATGTCTGGATTCCTCCTGTGAAATTGAAAGTTGCAGTTTGAGCAATAACTGAGCTTGTTAAAGCTAACCCAGAAACCGCCAAAAACAATCCTCTGATTGATTTCAAGTAAGTTTTTTTCATGTTATTTAAATAAATGTTTAGATGACACAAGTACAATATTTTTCGATATAATACATTTAAATAACGTTGAATAAGATTATTTTACTGATAAAAAGTTATTAATAGAATAATAATTTTAATAAATAGAGAGCTGTTTGTTATCTTCGATTAATTGCTTT
>JBILYS010000130.1:0-5601 GCA_044377625.1 Crocinitomicaceae bacterium | reverse complement strand
TGTGCCATCCCAAACGAAATTAGCATCCGTTGATTGGTAAACGGTCTTGCTGTTTTTATCAATAACCACTATGCTAAAATCAGATAGATTCTTCGATTCAATAGAAAAAACATCATTAATTCTGTCACCATTTGGTGTAAAAACATTTGGTAAAACACCCACGTACTCAACGTTTTCTGAAACATCAACTATTTCTTGCGCCACCGGTACAACTTCCTTCTTATTTATCTGTTCAATTTGTTGAACTTTTTCATTGATAACAGCTTCTTTATTTTCCTTGTTGATTATCGTCGGCGGAATTATATGTTCTGCCACTATGTTTTCTTCAGTATAAACTTCTCCTAAATTACTATTTAAAACTTCTGGCAAATAATTACTTACAAAGTTGTCGTCTAAATATTGATTAGTAGAATTCTCATTTTTACCTACTATTGTTTTAGTGTCTGAAAGTGTTGTTTTAGAATTGTTATCAGGAATAGAAATTATTTTGCTAGGAATTGTTTCTTCGGATTTATTGTCTGTAAAAACAAAATACCCCACAGTTGCAACAGAAGCCGCAACAGAAATTCCGATCATTATTTTAGCAATCAAGGTTGTGCTTGTTGCACCAGCAACACTGGCAGCACTTCCAATTTGAGATGAGATATTAGCCCAAAGCTCAGGCCGAACATTCGCCTCAAACCCGCTTAATTTCTCTCCAAAATGATCCTTTATGTTGTCTTTACCTTCCACCGTCTAATAATTCTAGTTTTTCTCTTAAATGTGCCCTTGCTCTCGAATATTGTGATTTTGATGTATTCTCACTAATTCCAAGCGTTTGTGCTATTTCAAAATGTGTATATCCTTCAATTGCAAACATATTAAATACAACTTTATATCCTGTTGGCATCGCCTGAACTAATTTCATTAAGTCTTCAGCAACTAATCCTTCAAAAACAAAAGCATTGTTTTCAATTTTATAACCTACATCATCAATGTTTGTGTCTCCCAACAATTTACCATTTTTTCTAATCTGGTCAAGTGCAGTATTCACCATTATCCTTCTTATCCAGCCTTCCAAAGAGCCTTCCATTTTGAAGTCTTTTAACTTGCTGTAAACTTTTACAAATCCATCTTGTAAAACATCTTCGGCTTGTTCTGTGTTTTTAGCATATCGCAAACAAACACCTAACATTTTCCGCGCAAATTTATCAAACAACTTTTGCTGTGCACGAACATTCCCTTTAACACATTCTATTACTAAAGTTGTATCATCCATACTTGCGTCTATTTGCAAAGACTAACGTTTTTTAAAAAAGGTTGCATAAGAGATAAAGTTACCGACAAAAAAGCATTATTTTTACTATTCCAAAAGCAAAATTGCATGTTTAATTTTTTAAAGTGTTGTTTCTTCTTTCTAATAACACTCCATGTTACCGGTCAAAACTTCACGCCACGACTTAAAAAAGGTAACTGGTCCGGTAATTTGCAATTAAATGAAAACACTCGATTACCCTTCAAGTTTGTTATTGAAAAAAAAAATAAAACATACGTCTTCACAATTTTTAATGGAGAAGAAAAAATCACATTAATTCAAGATAAAACAGCTAAAGATTCTCTTAAATTATCATTTCCTCTATTTAATTCAACACTTTTTTTAAATATAAAAAGCAATACAATCATGTCTGGTTATTGGCTGAATCTTAATAAAGGTGTTAATTACAAAATTCCATGTGATCTTACTTCTTTTTCAAAAACAAGTCAAACGTCACCTATTGAGCCTATTAATTTTGGTGGGAAATGGGAATCCACTTTTGAACCAAACACAGTAGACGCATATAAAGCTATAGGACTTTTTAACCAAAATAAATGTGCATTAAACGGAACCTTTCTAACGGAAACAGGTGATTATCGCTTTTTAAGCGGAGAAGTGAATGGAAACACTCTTTTACTTTCATGTTTTGATGGTTCACACGCCTTTTTATTTACTGGAAAAATGCAAAACGATTCAATTTATGGATCCTTTTTTAGTGGGAAGCATTGGGAAACAACTTGGGAAGCACGGAAAAATGAAACTTTTCAGCTTACAAACCCAGACTCCTTAACTTTTTTGGTAGATACAACAAAATTCCATTTCGAGTTAAAGGATCTTCAAGGGAATAAATTCACCTTTCCAAACGATAGTTTAAAAGGTAAAATAACCATTATTCAAATAATGGGAACTTGGTGTCCAAACTGTATGGATGAAACACGTTATTTCAAAGAATTAAAAAATAAATACCGTGATCAAGGTTTGGAAATAATATCTATTGGTTATGAAGTAGGGGATACATTTGAAGAACACTCGGCTAAAATTGCATCACTTCAAAAAAGACTTGATTTAGATTTTATTTTCTTAGTTGGTGGTGGAGCAAACAAAGATTTAGCATCAGAACATTTTAAAATGCTCAGCCATATAATTTCTTTTCCTACCGCAATATTTATTGGCCGTGATGGACAAATAAAAAAAATACACACTGGTTTTTCTGGACCAGGAACGGGTGAGCACTATTTAAATTATATGAAAGAAACAGAGTTATTAATAGAATCAATGTTAAAAGCTAATTAACATCCAATTTTTTTTACTCTCATTTGATGTCTTCCTCCTTCAAATTCAGTCGTTAAAAACACATCAATCATATCAATAGCCTCTTCTTCTGAAATAAACCGAGCCGGTAAAGCAATTATATTTGCATCATTGTGTAAACGCGCTAATTCAGCGATTTCCTTTTTCCAACATAAAGCGCTTCTAACGCCTTGATGTTTGTTTGCTGTCATATTTATTCCGTTCCCTGAACCACAAATCAAAATTCCTTTCATCCCAATATTCTCTTCAACCATTGAGGCAACAGGGTGTCCAAAATCTGGATAATCAATACTTTCTTCAGAAAAGCAACCGAAATCTTTTATTTCAAAACCTCCTTTTTTTAAGTGTTCTATGACCTTTTCTTTTAAACTAAACCCTGCGTGATCCGCACCTATTGGAATGACTACATTACTCATAATTTCATTTTAAAACAAATGTAGTGTATATCAACAATTGAATCAAGTTTTAAACATTACATATATTGTTAATTATTTTAACCCTTCTAAATCAAGGTTTAATAAAATTTGTTTTTAACACACTTATAAAGATTATTGATTATTTAACGTTTATAACTAATAACAATTTTAACTAGGAATTTAATATAATAATTCCAAGCTCAAGTGTTTATTACATATCCTATAAAAGTTAAAAATAGTATTCCTTTTTTATCAATAGCTTCAAACACATTTTATGTTTCTTTTTCAAATTATAAATATCAACAAATTAACAAATCGTTCTATTGTTAATAAACGATAAACGATACATAAACACAGTGTTTTTATGTTTACTTATTGTTTATAACACACCATTTATTTTTATAACTCACAAAACCTACTATTATAGTACATAAATATACACATACTAACACCCTTAATAAATAGTAATAAATTTTCTTATAAATAAATTCTTTTATTTTATTCTATTATAAAAAACATTAACCTCGCTATTTTGATTTTTAAATATAAAAACCTAGCTTTAAAAACTACGTTTAATAAAACCACTTTAATTAAACGAAACAAACTTTAATAATAAATTAAAAATCACTGTTTTACAGGTGAACTGCACAAATAAAATAAGGAAAGCAAAAAATGATTTTTAAGTTTAATATGTTTGGAATATTTAAAAAATCAGGCGCTGAGTTTCAACCTTATTATGAGCGTGAAAATGATTTTAAGAGACAAGCTTTTTTACATGCAATTGCTGCTTTAGTTGTAAGTCCTATTTTTTGCTTATTAGTATATAATAGTGAAGTACCTCGTGTGTATATTTTGATAAGCCTTTCGTATACCGTCATGTTTCCTTTGTATATAGTTATATGCTATTTTATTAAGAAGTTAACAGATAAATTACTTTATTTTTTCATTTCTCATTTATTTTTTGTCACGTTTTTAGCATTTCAAGATTTAATATCAAGCAATTTTGAATTATTTAGTTTATTCTGTTTTTATACGCTTTATTCAGTCGTTTTGTATGTAATTCAAAGACTTTATCCAGCAATTTTATACAATTCATTTGTTCTATTTTTATTGATTTATGGATTTCAATACAATGACAAATCAGAAATTTCTAAGTTAGCTGTATTTGGTTTATTTTCTATTATAGCTTGTTGTTCTATTATAGTTTTGTCATCAAGGCAAAAAATGATTAATAGCGTTGAGGATTATTCAAATTATTTAAAGAAGATAGTAAATAATCCTGGTGTAGGATTTGTCTTATTAAAATTTGAAACAAATATTCAAAAACTGATTGATCAAAACAGAGAATCATATAAAATTTTAGATTGTGAACAAAATACAATTAAGGAAGTTGTTTTATCCCATTTAACAGATTTTGAAAAAAATATAATTTTTACCTTAAAAATTGGAAATAGTTTTAATAAAAAAATAGTTCTCCCGGGTAAATATCCTAAAACGATAGAATTTGAAGTAACTACTTTGTCTTTAAAAAATGGTTTTTATTCCCTGTTTAGAATAGTGGATATTACTAATAGTGTAATAGAAAAACAAGAATTATCAAATAGTTTAGCAAAGTATAGAAATTTATATTATACCAATTTAGCAGGTGTTTTTACTACTGATTTAGATTCTAAAATAATAGATTGTAATCAATCATTTATTGATATTTTTGAAAATAGCATTAAAATAAATGATTCTCTGTTTTCTAAAAACGTTCAAAAAGAATGGAAAGAAATATTGGAATTAATAGGCGTAAATGAAAATATAAAAAACTACCAAACTCATATAAAAATTAAGAATGGTACGACTAAATGGTTGATTTTTAATTGGCACTTAAACAAAGAAGAAAACTTCATTGAAGGAACAATAATAGATATATCTGACGTACAAAAAGCCTCAGCAGCATTGAGCCAAAACGAAGAAAAGTACAGATTAATTTATGAAGAGTCTAATGATGCTATTTTATTATTGAAAGATGATAAAATTATTGACGTGAATAGGAAAGGAATTCAATTATTTGGAATTCCATATAAAGAATTACTGGAAAAGAATTTAATAGATCTTTCTTTACTTAATGATGAAATAAATAGAAGAGAATATATCAAAAACACTGATTTACTTCAATCTTTAAAAAGTGTGAAATTTAATTGGATATTTAAAGGTAATAATGATATAATTGAAGCTGAGGTTGTTATCATTGAGTTAATGTTAGAAAATATTAAATATTATCAATGTGTCATTCATGATTTAACGCAAAGAAACATAAACACAAGAGCAATTGAATCAAACAGAAAAAACTTTAAGTCTATATTAGATAACACCCCAGAAGGTATCATTATTATTAATGATAATACCGTTTTATATTCAAATCCTGAAGCTATTAATCTTATTGGATCAAATGAAATAGAGTTAGAAAACATTTTCATTAAAAAAGATCAACAACAATTTAATTTATTAATTAATGATCAAAAAACAGCTAAAGAAATAAAGCATAATCAATTTAAATTACTGAATAAGAATTCACAAGAACTATTAATAGAC
>JBILYS010000129.1:0-5605 GCA_044377625.1 Crocinitomicaceae bacterium | reverse complement strand
AGCAAACAACTATTATGACAAAGTAATTAATATTTATGCAAAAGAAGGCTTAACTGGAGAAGAATTAGGAATTATATACAACAATAAAGCTTCTATTGAGACAAAAAAGAATGATCACAAAAAAGCACTTACCCTCTTTTTTAAAGCCAAAGAACAATTCGAACTTTCGAAAGACGAAGGAAGTATTCCATTTATTAATAAAAATATTGCTTCTGCTTATCTTCAGCTAAACAACATAGTTTTCGCGAAAAGTTATATTGATTCTGCATTAATGGAATTAACATATAAATCAAATCCCAGAATTACTTTAGAAGCAAAATTGATTTTGTGCGAGATTTTAATGAAACAAAATAAAAATAAAGAAGCAGCTGCCTTGTTATTGAGAATTTACAATTTGAAGGAGAATTTGGAAGAATCCTATCATAGAAGGCAAATTGACGAATTAGAAATAAAGTTTCAATCCAATGAAAAAGACAGTAAAATAAAACAAGCTGAAATAGAAAAGAAAAAAAACGAAACGGAATTATCACTTCAAAAAAGTTTAAATCAGCGAAGAAGTATTTTAACGATAGGTTTATTACTTGTAGGGATTTTATTATTCTTTCTTTTTCTAAATGTTCGCAAGTCAAACAAAAAAACAAAATTGGCGAACGAGGAAATTGCCAAGCAAAACAGGGAAGTTAGATCTCAAAAACAGGTAATAGAAGCAAAAAGTGAAGAAATTACGGCAAGCATCCGATATGCTCAAAATATTCAAACTGCCATTTTACCTCCTCGTGACTTAGTGAATTTCATTTTTTACAGGCCAAAAGATATCGTTGCTGGTGACTTTTATTGGTTTGAGCAAATCGATAATTTCTTGTTTTTTGCAGCTGCAGATTGCACAGGACATGGCGTTCCAGGAGCGATGGTAAGTATCGTTTGTCACAATGCCTTGAATCAAACAATTCGTGAATATAAATTAACTGATTCGGCAGAAATACTAGATAAGACAAGAGAATTGGTAATACAAACTTTTGAGAAAAGTCAGGAAAACATCAAAGATGGAATGGATATTTCACTGTGTGTTATAAACAAAGAAACCAATGTGTTACAATTTTCTGGAGCCAATAACTCCTTATGGATCATTCGAGACAATCAACTTCAAAAACTCAAAGCTGATCGACAAGCAATTGGTTTTACATTAGATAAAAATCCTTTTGAATCGCATACGTTTCAATTAAAGAGCGAGGATCGGATTTATGCTTTAACCGATGGGTTTGCAGATCAATTCGGGGGTGAATTTGAAAAAAAATTCAAAACAAAAAAATTAGAAGAATATATTTTATCCATCCAACATTTCACAATGCAAGAGCAGGAAAATCTTCTTTCAACTGAATTTGACACATGGAAAGGTGAAAACAGTCAAACCGATGATGTTTGTATTCTAGGAATTGAAATTTAAATCCCCAATCACAAATCCCCAATTGCAAATCCCCAATTGCAAATCCTTGTTGGATTTTTTTCATTATTTTTGAGTTCCAATTATTTTAGCCCTTATGAAATTTAATCTTTCAGAAACAAACGAACTTATCCGTGAAAGAAGAACGATTTATCCAGAGCAATTTAGTGATAGAAAAGTACATAAAGAACAAATTGAAGTTCTCTTAAATAATGCTCAATGGGCTCCAAATCATGGGAACACGCAACCATGGCGATTCAAGATTTTTACTGAAAATGCAAGACAGCGATTAAGTGATTTTTTGGCTAAAACTTATTTGGAATTGACTCCAAAGGAAGAGCAAAAAGACACGAAATTGGCAAAAATGATTACAAGGCCCTTGAAATCCTCAGTAGTTATTGCAGTTTGCATGAAACGTCAGGAAGAAGAAAAGATTTTGGAAATTGAAGAAATTGAAGCCGTAGCTTGTGCCATTCAAAATATGCATTTAACATGCACTGCATATGGTTTAGGAGGTTTTTGGGCAACACCAAAACTCATTTACCACGCAAAAATGAACGAATTTTTAGGAATTGGAGAAAAAGACAAATGTATCGGATTGTTTTACATCGGTTATCCTGCAATTGAATGGCCTAAAGCACATCGAAAACCAATTGAATATACATCGGAATGGTTCTCTGAATAAAAAAAGGAAAAAGGCAGAAGGAAAAAGTAATTCGGCTCTATTGAATCACACTTTTTACTTTTTACTTTTAACTTTTAAAAAAAATCATCGCTTTAAACAATTAATACTACAAATGAATCAACCGGTAAAATAATCTTCTTTTTTTTCAGTTAATTCACAGTGTAATACGAACAATGAAATATATAACATTCATATTTTTACTTTTTCAAATCGGTATTTCTTTTACCCAAACGAAACCTGCGAAAAAAGAGAAATTCCCTTCTTATTTTGGTTTGCAGGTTAGAACTGTCTTTCCATCGAATTTTATTGGAACACCTGTTAATTCATATACAAATAATGAATTTTCAACTTCAATTACTCAGAAAATGGGTTTTTCCTTTGGAGGAACAGTAAGAGCGGGACTCACCAAACTTATTGCCCTTGAATCAGGAATTAATTTTACACAAAGAAATTTTGATGTAACAATGGCGGTAGCTGATTCAAATGTTTCAGGTGAAAATAACTTCAGTTTCATTTGTTATGATGTACCAATCAATGCGTTAGTATACATTCAATTAAGCGAACAATTTTACATGAATGCATCCTTGGGATTTGCATTGACCTTCAAACCCACTTCAGTTGGAGTATTGACATTGCCAGGTGGCCCGCATAGTTTTACGCACTCTGGTTTTGCTTACAAAAAATTTGGGGTTGATTTAAATGCAAACTTTGGTTTTGAATACCGCACAGAAAAAAGTGGATTCTTTTATTTAGGTGGGTCTGCACGCGTTCCTTTTGCTCCTGTTTTTGATTTAATCGCTCAATACAAATACCAAGGATATGAGAAAACCATTTACGGTGAAATTGACGGATCTTATTTATCAATTGATTTCAAATATTTCTTTCCAAATATTAAAACCAAAGGTCCACAATTCATTCAAGGTCCAATAGAATAATTTATGACACAAGAAATCGAATTGCTTATTGAAAAACTTGAATTACTTCCTCATCCAGAAGGAGGTTTTTATAAAGAGACATATCGATCTACGGAAACGATTGATTCAGGTAAGCGGCAATTAATGACTTCCATTTATTTTTTATTGACTTCGAACAATGTTTCTAAATTTCACCGAATCAAAAGCGATGAATTGTGGTTTTTTCATGCTGGAAGCCCTTTAATCGTTCATGTTTTAGATGAAAATGGACATACTGAAAACTTAATTGGATTAGATCTTCAAAATGGTGAACTACCCCAATTCATGGTTCCTAAAAACACCATTTTTGGTTCAAGCGTTCGAGGTGAAAATTCGTACTCACTCGTTTCTTGTGTTGTTGCTCCCGGATTTGATTTTGCTGATTTTGAATTATTCACAAAAGAGGATTTACTTCCTTTGTTTCCTTTGCATGAAAAGATTATTTCTCAATTGACTTAAGTAATTCTTGTTCTTCAATAAGTGTGACCCAAAGTGTGATATGTCCGTTGTCCATTCTTGGCCAAATTGGGCGAACCACACCATTTACGGCAGAAATATTCAGGTAATCACCAAAGAAAACATCATCACTAGGTTTAAATGGTCTGTTAGAAATACGATTTTCAGAGAAAGTCAATCCTCCATCACGCGATGTTGAAAGGTAAACATCTGTTTGATTATCATTGTAATTTCTTCTATCGTAATAAACAAAGTACAAATTTCCATTTGATTGATCGATTGTCATCCACGTAAAAAACTGATGTTTATTTGAATCATCTTGGTTCACTCTAACAGGTTCAGACCATGTTTTCCCGGCATCTTTAGAACTTGATAACCAAGAATCAGTATCCCCTGCCCCATTTTTTTGATCGCACCAATTCAAATATAACGTTCCACGATTTGGACCATTACTTAAATCACTTACTAAAATCGGTAAACCATTCGCCCTCTGCAAACCTGGAATTTCCAAATCCCAACCACCTGAATGAACATGAATAAATTGCTCTTCTGCCAACCATGTTTTTCCACCATCCACTGATTTCTGCATCACGAGTCCATGAGGTCCGGTCCATGTAACATAAATCTCACCATTTGGTCCTACAGCAGGAACAGCGCCTTCAACCGTGTTATCACCATCAATACAATCACCAGCAAATTTTGAAATTCGAATAGGATCCGACCACGTTTTTCCTTGATCAATGGATTTTGAAAAGACAATAATTGATGAATCCGTTGAAACGGCGGAAGCATATTTATCAAACTGTGTCCACGACATGTAAATTTCATTATTCATTGGATTGACAACCGTCCAATGTTTATCTTGTGCTTTTGTACCATTCGGTTTCGGAAAAGTTCCCTTATTAAATTTACCGTCCACATTTTCAACAGTTTGACAAACAATTCGGTCAATCCAACTTGTTTTTTTGTAATTAGCCAGATGAAAATAATACAAGCGACCTGTTGTATCGAAAGTAAGTACGGGATCTCCCCAAACTCCATATTTACTTTTCATCGCTTTGCTCGTCCAAGTCTTCCCTCCATCAACAGAATAATAGTATTCTTTTAAGATACATGCCGCCGCTATGATATTTTGATTTTTTGGATGAATCGCAATTGCTGGTTCCGATTGACCATAAAATTGCGCTAATTTACTTGAAGGAGGTAATTGTACACTTTTAAAATCCGATTGTGAAAAGGAACTTGAAAGAGAAGTGATAAATGCTATGATAAGAATATATCTCATTCAACAACTCTTAGCCAATATTCCAATAATTTCACTTTATTAGCGTCTGGAGATAATTTGAATTGAAATTGTGGCTTATCATATAACGTCATGTTACCAGACAATTCAAACAACAACTCATCACGAGCAACCAAAATGTTTATCTCTGAACCTAATTCTAATGACGCTAAAAACGACTCAAAAGAAGATTGGTCGACTCTGAAACCATTGCAACCAATTACTTCATCATTGACACTTAAACCCATGTTTTCAGCAGCAGATCCTGAACGAATTGAACGTACAACAACTTTATTTCCATCTTGTCTCAAAGCTGCTCCAAAATTAGGTTTCGCTGTCCCAACGGATTCAACATCAATTCCTATTGCACCCAAAATATCATTGAACGGTGGTGTTTCTGTACCATTAACATAATTTGCAAAGAACGCATCCATGTTTTCACCCAAAAGTGTTTCTAATTCTTTTTTGAATTCAGCATCTGAAAAACCACGATTCAACTGCTTGTAATATTTGTTATACAATTGCTGTAAAAAATGATCCAAACACTTCTCACTTTTGTATTTCGCAATGATTTTAGCATCAATTAATGCCGCTAACATTTGTCCACGTGAATAATACGTCATTTGCGTATTTCCACTGTTTTCATTCGGGCGATAACCCTTGATCCAAGCATCAAAACTCGCATGTGCAACTGGCTGAACTCTCGTTCCAACTGAACCTTCAACATAATTAATTGTCCCCTGAATCTTGTTCAAATATTCGTCTTTGGTATAATATCCAGCGCGACG
>JBILYS010000128.1:0-5649 GCA_044377625.1 Crocinitomicaceae bacterium | reverse complement strand
ATTGAGATGCGCAATCCCAAATTTTCACCAGATGCATTATTTGCATCAAATGCCCCATTTTGGTACTGACTTTCCCATCTAAGAGCAGAATAATTAATTGTTCTTTGACCAAAACCACCCATTATTCCAATACTCAACTTACTTTTTTCATCTAATTTCAAAATACCAGAAACGTTAATATTTCCCTGCGTCATTCCCATTTTTGCGTCACCAGCCTTATCATTTAAGAATTGTAAACCAACACCAATTGAACCTCTATTATTTTTCTTTTTTGAAGTATTCATATCAAATGAAAAAGCTGACGTACTAAAAGGTGTTGCTACACTTTTCCATTGCTGTCTATAATTTGCAGAGGCTCTCAAATTATAATTGAATCCGGCGTTTCCAGGATTAACCATCAACGGTGTCATTCTGTATTGAGAGAAATGTGGGTCTTGCGCTTTTGAATGCAACGAAACCAAACCAAAAGCAACTATTATTATGAATTTTATATTTTTCATCCTTCTAAATATTATTTGATTAAAGTAAGGTTACCTTTGAATTTTTGAGTTTCTACATCTGTATCAAGCATGATTTCAAGAACATAAACAAATACTGCGCTATCCAATTCTTTGCCTTTGAATTTACCGTCCCATGAACCATCAGGTGA
Organism: Crocinitomicaceae bacterium; assembly: GCA_044377625.1. Classification (GTDB taxonomy): domain Bacteria; phylum Bacteroidota; class Bacteroidia; order Flavobacteriales_D; family Crocinitomicaceae; genus M0103. Next base: position 5,000 of record JBILYS010000128.1, on the reverse strand, counting down.
TGTTGTTTCGAATACTACCTCTCCCCAGCGATCAAATACCTTTAAATTCAATTCTTTTACACAAGCTGGATTAATTTTTATTCTAAATGAACTATTGACAAGATCCCCATTTGGTGAAAATGCTGTTGGAATAAACAATTCCCCACAGTCAACATCGATTGTAACGATTGCATCATCAGTGTCAATACAACCATTTATATCAGTCATTGTTGCTGTATAGGTGGTGGTTGTAACTGGGCTAACATTAGTTGAAACTGCATCTCCAGTATTCCATACGATATTTCCATTTCCTGACGCCGTTAACGTGACTGTTTCTCCAGATTGAATTAAATAATCTGGTCCTGCATTTACAATTTCAGCCGTTGGTATAGCATTAAGGGTTACATCGAATGGAGCGGAACCACACCCTGTGATTAAATCTACTACCGTAACACTGTATGTTTGGGATGCTGCTAATAGCGCGAAAACATATGTACCAATTGGCATTGCAGTGCCATCAATATAAATTTGAAAGTTGGCTCCAATTGGAGAAACAACTTCAATCGTACCACTTTGAACCAAACATGTAGGTTGAGCATTAATGTTCACAACAGGCGCTGCTGTACCTGGAGGTAAAGGATTGACAAATAGCGAAGTACTTAATGAAACACAACCTGTCGATACATCTTGTACATAAACATCATATGTTGAATTTGGAGATAATCCCGTAAAACTAATTCCTGATTGGAAAATAACACCATCAATGCTATAAGTGTAATTCGCTCCAATTGGCGCTGTAATATCTATTGTAGCAGTTCCAATAATGCAGGAAGGCTGAACAGTTACTGATGCGGTAGGTGCATTTGGTGCTGCAGGAAGTGCCGCAATATTCACACTTGTTGACATGGAAGATACACATCCATTAGCGTCTGTTACTGTGAAAGTATAACTCGTATTTGCTGCAAGTTCTCCAAAAACAACCGAAGATCCACTTCCACTGACTGTTGTAGATAATGGAGTAGATGTGATTGTCCAATTCCCTGCAGGAAGACCACTTAAAGAAACAGAACCATCAGCTAATATACAAGTAGGATCAACAACTAAACCTAAAACCGGTGCACTTGGATTCGTCGGTATCGCAAAGATTGATACAGATGCTGAAACTACCGAAGTACAACCTTGGTCATTTGTAACAGTATAGGAATAGTTGGTTGAAGGAGTCAATCCACTAATTAATGTAGTTGTTCCAGTTCCAGTTGTTAACGATCCTGGAGTTGAATTTAATGTCCATGTTCCAGAAGTTGGCAAACCATTTATAACAACTGAACCAGTATTAATCAAGCAATTTGGTTGTGTGATAGTTCCAATAATTGGAGTAGCAGGTGTTATTGGTTGAACATTGACAATTGCCGCAGTTGAGAAAGATGACAAACAACCACTACCATCGGTTACAATAAATGTATATGTTGAACCAGCAGCTAAACCTGAAAATGTTGTAGTCAAACCTGAACTAATTAAAGGCGTTCCAGAAGGAGAAGGAGTAATAGTCCACGAACCAGAAGGTAAACCACTCAAAGCTACAGATCCAGTACTAATTGTACAAGTTGGTTGAGTAATTACTCCAATAATTGGAGGAGTAGGAGTATATAAACTTATGATCGCATTTGAAGATGCAACTGATGCACAAAGTGTCGTTGTATTCGTTATCGTGAACGTATATGTTGCATTAGACGTTAAACCTATGAAAGTTGTTGTTGTTCCAGACCCTGACTGAGTTAATCCACCAGGTGATGCTGTGATTGTCCAAGCCGTTGCAGGCAAACCACTTAACGCAACACTTCCTGTAGGAGTTAAACATGATGGTTGCGTAATCGCACCAACAATTGGGGCTGATGGTGCAGTTGGAATTGCATTTATTACAGCAGAAGCAGAACTTATCGAAGTACAACCAGAAGAATTTGTAATTGTAAAGGTATAACTCGCAGCTGCAGCTAACGAACTGATTGTTGCAGTTGTTCCAGTTCCAGCAGTATTCCCACCAGGAATTGTCGTTAAAGTCCATGTTCCGGTGGAAGGTAATCCCGACAATGCAACACTACCTGAAGTAACCACGCATGTCGGTTGAGTAATTAACCCAATAATAGGTGCACTCGGCGTTAAAGGTTGTGCATTTATCATTGCAGAAGCAGATGATCCGGACAAACATCCACTTGAATTTGTCACTACAAACGTGTAACTTGAGCCAGCAGCTAATGTTGAGAATGAACCTGTAGTTCCAGTTCCAGTTATAGTACTTCCACCTGGACTAGCAGTAACTGTCCATGTTCCAGTAGCCGGCAAACCACTTAATGAAACGTTACCAGTAGAAACTAGACAAGTTGGCTGCGTAATGACGCCAATTAAAGGCACAGTTGGTGTATATAAACTAACAACAGCATTTAAAGATGCTGCAGAAACACATCCAACAGAATTTGTTACTGTAAAAGTATAAGTTGTGTTTGATGACAATCCGGTAAATGAGATAGATGTTCCAGTACCAGTTTGTGTTAGTCCACCAGGTGAAGCAGTAATTGTCCAAGTTCCACTGCTTGGTAATCCACTTAATGCAACTGTACCGGTTGGTGATAAACATGATGGCTGTGTAATTGAACCAATTATTGGGGCAGTTGGTGCAACAGGTACAGGATTAACCACAGCATTTGCAGAAGCCAATGACATACATCCTGCAGCGTTAGTTACGATAAAAGCATAAGTAGTATTTGCTGTTAATCCTGTAAAATTGCCAGTAGATCCTGTTCCAGATAGCGTCGCTCCGCCCGGATTAGCAGTAACAGTCCATGTACCTGATGTTGGAAGACCGCTTAATGCAACAGTTGCAGTTGGAGTTGAACAAGTTGGTTGAGTTATTGCTCCAATTGTTGGAGCTACTGGATCAATGCAAGATAGTGTTGTAAAACTACCTGCTTCTATATAAACAACTGCGTCGTAAGCGGCATCACCAACATCGGTTATTAATAATTTTATATGATAAGTTTGTCCTGGAGTTAATCCCGTTTGTTGAGCTGTAAGAATTACAGTGTTACCATTAAGTTCAGTTCCATCTATTGTTCCTAAATATTCTGGAGTTGATACATTTTGAACCCAAGCTGGATTTGCGGATTGACAATTTGAAGCTGAAGGAGCCCCACCACTTGAGCCAACTGTTCCCCCGTTTACAGCGTTAATTGAAACTTGAGAACCATTTGCCAATCGGGCTATATTTCTAGCATTATTAGTAAATCCTTGACCTCCAGCTATTCCTGGTCCACTTATAAGAAAGCCGAATTTATCATTGTAAGATGAACATTGGTAATTTATAAAACCACTATTATCAGTATATTCTTCTGAACCGAAAATATAACGAAATTGAACATTATCCGAAACTGGCACAAAATCAAATTCCAAGATTGCCCCATTGAAATAATTTGTTGTCCCAGCTAATACATTTAAGTCATTTATTATTGTAGGACACGTACCCGTTTCCCTTAATTCACCCGCTGTACAAGATGTAAATCCTGTGGTCATTTGCGCTGCAGCTTGAGGGTTGGATCCTAATGTTAATGGAATATCAGACGTGTTTCCAGTAGACAGTACGATTCCAGAAGTAAATCCCATCTGCGCTAAAGTTGTTGTTGCGGTCGAGAAATATCCTACTTGATATCTGTTTGTACTATTGTATACACCTGAAAAATTGATATTTGACACAGTTGTTCCACTGCCTGAAGGAACCAAAACGCCATTGACTAATTGGTTCGTTGTATAGAGCGTATTATTAATTGTTATTTGAGAAAATGTAGTTCCCGCAATTACTAAAAGCAATGCGACTAAAAGATTTTTTTTCATAGTTAAGCAATTCAATGTAACAGGATAATAAAGACCTTAACAATTAATTGCATGAAAAGGTTCTATCACAAATTTAATGAATGCTTAATCCAATATTAATGCAATGATTTGAACTGCTAAAAAAGGAGGTGAAAGGATACTTTTTGAAGTAAATGGTTAGTTATTTTATAGTGAACCGTTTCTATTAATTCCCATACATCATCAAGAATGCTTTTAAGAAACCATTTATATCTCCATCCATAACTGCATCAACATTTCCAGTTTCATGTCCTGTACGTACATCTTTTACTAATTTGTAGGGTTGCATGACATAATTACGAATTTGAGAACCCCATTCTATTTTTTTCTTTCCAGCTTCAATTTCGTTTCGTTTTTCCAAACGTTCACGAAGCACCAACTCATATAATTGAGAACGGAGTAACTGCATTGCTTTTTCTTTGTTCCCTAATTGAGATCGAGATTCAGAATTTTCAATGATGATTCCTGAAGGCGCGTGACGCAAACGAACTGCTGTTTCTACCTTATTTACATTTTGCCCACCAGCACCACCTGATCTAAAAGTATCCCAAGTAATATCTGCTGGATTGATGTTGATTTCAATATTGTCATCCACTAATGGATAAACATAAACTGATACGAAAGAAGTGTGTCGCTTTGCATTTGAATCGAACGGTGAAATACGCACTAATCGGTGCACACCATTTTCTCCTTTTAAATAACCAAATGCAAATTCTCCATCAAATTCTAACGTCACTGTTTTAATTCCAGCAACATCTCCTTCTTGGTAATTGAGTTCTTTTATTTTGAAGCCGTTTTTTTGACCCCACATCATGTACATACGCATCAACATGGAAGCCCAATCGCAGCTTTCCGTTCCACCGGCGCCAGATGTAATTTGTAAAACAGCACTCAAAGAATCTTCTTCGCCTGAAAGCATGTTTTTCAATTCAATTTCTTCAACTTTATCTGCAAGAATAGTAAATTGTTCATCCGCTTCTTTCGGCTCGGCCATGCCTTCTTTGACAAATTCAATCAAAACCTCTAAGTCATCAAAAGACGCTTTTAGTTGGTCATATGCATCTATCCAAAACTTCAATAATCGAATTGCTTTCATTTGAATTTCTGCAGCTTTTGGATCA
>JBILYS010000127.1:0-5655 GCA_044377625.1 Crocinitomicaceae bacterium | reverse complement strand
TGAGTTTTATGTGTTGAACTTATTGTTGAATCGTAGAATAAATGCATCAGTGTAATAATCGATAAACCATTTCTTTCATTAAATCACCTTGAGAAAAAGCGCCTGTATTACCGACACCTTTTGATTTTAAATCAAATTCATGTAAAATAGCAATGTTGATGGCAATTTTCTTTGGATTGTAAACTTTCGTAGCATTGATTAATTCACCTGCAACAAAAGGATGAACTTTAAGTGCTGTAGCTACTGCTTCTTTCGATTTATGTTGCAAAAAATGAACACGCATCAAACGAGAATAATAATTGAAAACGGTTGAAATTACAACAATAATATCTGTTGCTTTTGGGTTGTGAGCGAAATAATCTACAATTTTAAAAGCTTTCGTTACATCTCTAACAGCCAAAGCGTTATTCAATTCAAAAACGTTGTAATCTTTTGAAATTCCAATATTCTCTTCGATATGAATGTCGTTGATAGTTGTGTCTTTTTCAATGAGTAGTGCAAGTTTATCAATTTCATTCACTATTCGACCTAAATCATTTCCCAAGAATTCTGATAAAAGCATGCTTGCTTTCGATGTGATTTTGAAACCAAGTGTTTTTAAATAGAATTCAATCCAACTTCCTAATTGATAATCCTTTACTTTTTCTGACTTAAAAACAATTCCATTTGTCGTTGCAAACTTCATCAGCTTTTTACGCGCATCAAATGTTTTGTACTTGTAATTAACCACAAAAATGGTTGTGTCAGAAGGATGTTCAAAATAAGATTCCAGATCATCCATCTGTTTGAAATCTTGCGCTTCCTTCAAAATCACCAATTTTCGAGCAGCCATCATTGGATAATTTTTCAATTCTGACATTAAACTTAGCGGCTCAGCATCTTTTCCATAGATAATTACTTGATTGAAATCTCTTTCATGCTCTTCAAGTGCATTTTCGGTAATTGCTTTGGTAATTTCATCTATAAAATATGCTTCTTCCCCATGAAGAAAATAAATTTTCTCCAATTTTTTGGCTTGAATATCTTTTATAATGAGTTTGTAATCCATTAATTTTTATGTTGTTCCCAGATTTGAACTAATTCTACCAATGTCTTTACTGCTTTTTGCATGTCTTGAATACTTACATATTCGTGACGCGAGTGAATTGCCATTTCACCAGTAAATATATTCGGACAAGGTAAGCCCATAAATGAAAGTCGAGAGCCGTCAGTTCCTCCACGAATTATTGTAGGTTTTGCTGTGATTCCTGCTTTTTCCATTGCTTGAATAGCATAATCAGTCACAAAAGGAACAGAACGCAATACTTCTTTCATGTTTCGGTATTGCTCTGTTATTTCAAACTCATAAGAAGCACCGTTGTACTGTTCCATTACCATTTTCAAGATGGATTCTAAACGGTTTTCATATTCCGTTAGCTTTTCTGTCAAGTGATCACGAATAATAAAAGTAACAGTTGCAGTTTCCAATCCTCCTTCAATGGTCATTGGATGTACAAATCCTTCACGGTGCTCAGTAGTTTCTGGAGACCATTTATCTTTTGGAAGTGTAGTAATAAATTCAGCTGCAATTTTCAACGCATTTTGCATTTTATTTTTTGCATAGCCTGGATGCGCACTTACACCATGAATAGTAACTTTCACAGCATCTGCAGAAAACGATTCATCTTCGATTTCACCTAATTTTGCTCCATCTAGTGTGTATCCGTAATCCGCATTTAGTTTCTTCATATCTAATTGCTCTACGCCACGTCCAACTTCTTCATCAGGAGTGAATAAGATTCTGATTGGACCATGTGGAATTGAAGGATTTGCCACAATGTAGTTTGCAAAATCCATGATTATAGCAATTCCCGCTTTGTCATCAGCGCCTAATAGCGTCAATCCACTTGCAGTGATAATATCATCTCCAATTTTTTCGAGTAAATAAGGATGTTTTGTTGTTGTAATTACTTGAGTTGTATCGTCTGGAAGGGTAATTGGATCGCCGTTGTAGTTTCTATGAACAATTGGTTTTACGTCTGTTCCACTGCAATCTGGAGCTGTATCCATATGAGAACAAAAACAAATAGTCGGTAAATTGAGATTTGAACTAGTTGAAGGAATTGTCGCATAAACATAGCCCCATTGATCCATTTCAACTTCTTCTAATCCTAATCCTTTTAATTCTTCAAAAAGCACTTTTGCGAGATCTTTTTGTTTCATCGACGATGGAAAAGAAGCAGAGTTTGGGTCAGCGGTTGTATCTATTTGAACATATTTAATAAAACGTTCTTCCAGTGTATAGTTCTTTGCTTGCATAAATTTACTTTGAGCTCAAAGTTAACAAATAGTTTGTTTTAAAATGAACCAAATTTGATGATTTTTCATCGATTCAGTATCAATAAAAAATGCATAAAAAAAGCTGCAAAATATGCAGCTTTTCAAAATGTATGTAACAAATAGGTTTACATTATCTCATTAGCTGAAAAATGAAATTTACCTTCAATTTCTGCATTTTCATCTGAATCAGAACCATGACAAGCATTACGTCCTTTTGATTCAGCATAATATTTACGAATAGTTCCTTCAGCAGCTTCAGCTGGATCAGTAGCTCCAATTAAAGTTCTAAAATCAGCAACAGCATTATCTTTTTCAAGAATAGCGGCGATAATTGGTCCAGAAGTCATATATTCAACAAGCTCACCATAGAAAGGTCTTTCAGAGTGAACTGCATAAAATTCTTGTGCTTGTTCTGTAGTTAAACGTGTTAATTTCATTGCTTTAATTTCAAATCCTGCTGCGATAATCATATCAAGGATTTTTCCTGTGTAACCATTTTCGATTGCATCAGGCTTCAACATCGTGAAAGTTCTGTTTGTTGCCATTTGTGTGTATTTATTTTCTAAAATTTGGGTGCAAAGATACTACATAAATTATGAATTGCGAATTATGAATTATGAATTTCAAATTCAAGGAGTTTATTATCTTTGAGACCTAAAATAAAAAAGAATAAAATGAAAACGTTAGAGCATTTTTTTACGGGAATGGATCCAGTTTTAGCTGCTTTAATTGCAACAACTTTTACGTGGTTAGTTACTGCTGCTGGAGCATCTTTAGTTTTTTTCTTTAAATCGATGCACAGAGGTTGGCTTGATGGAATGTTAGGTTTTACCGGTGGCGTTATGGTTGCGGCAAGTTTTTGGTCTTTGTTAAATCCAGCAATTGAAATGTCTGAGAAAATGTATCCATCTATGCCATGGATGCCAGCAGCGGTTGGATTCTTTTTAGGAGCAATATTCTTGTTTTTTCTAGATAAAAAACTTCCTCATTTACATATTAATTTCAAAGAAGACGAAAAAGAAGGCGTTAAAACGCAAATGCATAAATCCATTTTATTAGTTCTTGCTATCACACTCCACAATATTCCTGAAGGACTTGCAGTTGGTGTATTGTTTGGAGCAGCAGCATCTGGAATGGATGGCGCAACCATAGGTGGAGCAATTGCTTTGGCTATTGGAATTGGGATTCAGAATTTTCCAGAAGGATTTGCAGTGGCTATGCCTTTACGAAGAGTTGGAATTAGTCGAAGAAAAAGCTTTTTTTACGGACAATTATCCGCTATTGTTGAACCAGTCGCTGGTGTTATTGGTGCCGTGGCTGTAATTTATATGCAACCAATTTTACCTTTCGCTTTAGCCTTTGCTGCTGGAGCTATGATTTTTGTTGTGGTTGAAGAAGTAATTCCAGAAACTCAGAGAGATAAATACACTGATGTTGCTGTTTTAGGATTTATTGGTGGATTCCTAGTTATGATGATTTTGGATGTGGCATTAGGATAATTGTTGTTTTAAACTATTTAACATATTTTTTATTTTATTTTATTGTTAATCTAAAAAAAGCATGTATTTTTGTGCCATCAAAACAGCATTTCATAGTTGTTGTTTTAGGTTTTATAGTTTTAGCAAGGTTTAGGTGAAAGAGGAACAAATTCCATTAAGAATTCGTTCCTCTTTTTGATTTTAAAAACTTTTTTATATCTTCACCAAAGACAACTAAAAACATCATATGAAACTACAATTACTTTTTCTTACATTTTCTATAATTTCAATTAACGTTTTTTCTCAAACTCAGAGTATCGCTTATCCTGAAGTTGGAAAAGGTGTCGCAACAACTTTTGTAAATGACTATCACTCATTAGGTGTTAATTCTTCTGCTTTAGGCTGGGGGACAGGATACAAGGATAAAAAAATAACTGTCGGTATGGCCGAATTTGGATTTGGAATTTATTCAGATTCATTATCCTCAGATAAATTAAAGAATTTTTACAAAGCCGTAAAAGGAGAAATCACAAATAGTCAAACAGATTCTATTGATTGGAATGCGCAACAAATGGCAGCTGCTGATTATGCGGGATCAAAAATATCAATGTTCGTAAATTACAATTGGGGAGGTTTTGCTTTTCAAAATGAAAAATTCGGTGGAATTGCTTTCAACGTGCGCGAAAACTATCAATGGTATTCAAAATTTAATAATCAAGTTACTGATTTAATATTTAAAGGTAAATTATCAAATTATTTTGATTCGTTAACAATTGTCATTGCAGGTGATACTTCAGTAATTGCAAACTCAAGTAATTTATCTGCTGACACATTGAATAGCGCAATTTTAGGTACCGCTTCTATTCCATTAAGATTATCTGAAATAACGAACGGATCTGAAATTAGATCAGTTTGGAACAGGTATTACAACTTTGGGTATGGAAGAAAAATTTTAGGTAAAGATTCTGTATTTATGTTATACGGTGGTATTGGTGGACGATTTATTCAATCAATGGCGATGTTTAACATGGAATCTAAAGATGGTGAGTTATATATGTATTCTTCAATTAGCCCGAATTTTAATATTGATTATGGAAGTGTTGCATCTGTTAATCCATCGACTTTTATTGAACGAGGAAAGCTTTTACCTAAAATTGTTGGAAGTGGATATGGAGTAGATCTTTCTGCAAGTGCTATATTTTTTAATAAACTAAAAATTGCTGCCGCAGTTAATAATATTGGAAGCGTTACATATACGCGTAACGTTTATAAAGCTAGTGACACGCTACTTACAAACGTTTCAATTAATGGTTTATCTGATTATAACATCTCTCAATCAGTGAATAAATTATTAAATGATGGGGGCTTATTTAAATTACAGGGTGAAGAAAAGTATGTATTAAAAAATGCTGCAGATTTTCGTTTTGGAGCTAGTATGGATTTTGGGAAAGTAGTTAAGTTTGGTTTTGATTTTGTTGCACCATTGAATAAAGACAATCCTGGAAGTATTGCTAATCCTGTTGTGTCTGTGGGTGGAGAAATAAGAATTAAATTTATTGCATTAAGCGCTGGATACTTTGGTGGTGGAATCTATAAAAATAATATCCCAGTTGGTATTAATTTCATTTTTAAAGATGGGTCTTACGAAATTGGAATTTCATCGTATGATGCAATTTCTTTTTTCAGTAAAAAATCAAATAGTATTTCAGCAGCATTTGGGTTCGCAAGATTTAGATTTTAATCTATCGAACGTAAAATTTCTTTTATTTCACTTAGGATTAAGGCTGTTGCTCCCCAAACCTGTTTGTCTGATAAATTGAAATAAGGAACATTTTTCAATGTGTTTCCATTTGGAAGT
>JBILYS010000006.1:0-16304 GCA_044377625.1 Crocinitomicaceae bacterium | reverse complement strand
TACACGTATTCAAGTGGAACACACAATCACTGAAGAAGTTATTGATTATGACTTGATTAAGGAGCAAATCAAATTGGCTGCTGGAGAAAAAATCTCAGGAAAAAATTATTATCCGCATTTACATGCAATTCAATGTCGTATCAATGCGGAAGATCCATTTAATGATTTCCGCCCTTCACCAGGGAAAATAACTTCTTATCATTCACCTGGTGGACACGGTGTTCGTATCGATACGCATGCATACGCTGGATACACTATTCCGTCGAATTATGACTCAATGATAGGAAAGTTAATTTGCGTTGCTCAAACACGTGAAGAAGCTATTCTTAAAATGAAAAGAGCATTAGATGAATACATTATTGAAGGTGTAAAAACAACTATTCCTTTCCACCAGAAATTAATGGATAACCCAGATTTCAGAAAAGGTAATTTTACAACGAAATTCATGGAAACATTTGAGTTTTAATTAATAGAACTATATTTTTTTCTTAAGCCGATTCTTTAGAGTCGGCTTTTTTATTTATTCCCCTCCACCGGAGGGGTGTCAGCCAAAGGCTGACGGGGTGGCACTTATAAGACAATAAAATTGTCTTATATAATTATAATCAGCAATAGCTGATATCTGTTATTACACCTCTTCTTCCCCCATTGAATAATTTTCAATAACGTATTCCTCTAATTCTTTCAAAGCAAACCCCAATCTGTACTTAATATCTCCTGTACTTATGCGATAAACTCTTAAACCTAAACTTTCTAAATAATTTTGCCTTTTGCGGTCGTAAACTTCTTTCCCGATATGACTAGACCCATCAATTTCAATAATTAATCGTAAGCGTTTGACATAAAAATCTACAATATAATTTCCGATTACTTTTTGTCTATCAAAATCAATTTGATGAAATCTACCTTTTGTTACTTGCATCCAAAACAGAACTTCTGGCAAATTTCTAGCCTGTCTCAGTTCTCGGGCTCTTTTTAATAATTCAGCGTTTTGCGGTAGCTCTTTGATGATGGGTGACTTAAGTACAGAGCCTTTTATACTCATGGTTTTCGTATATAAAGATCTTGGGTCAAGGATTACAGAAAAATTTTGGGGAGGGAAGGTTCCAACCACGCTTTGCTTGTTGTCGCAAATAACCACCCCGTCAGCCTGCGGCAGACACCCCTCCACCGGAGGGGAATCTTTGATTGTTGTATATATCATGTGTTTAGATTAAGAATGCTTTACTGAATTTAAGGAAATATTTTGAATTTGTTGATAGATTATCTCGGAGAATCAGTTAGTGTTAAAAATTAATTGTTTAATATTTTTTCAACCGTATCTAGTTTTATCTCGTTAGTACAAATAACTAACATAAACTTCTGATGAAAAAGTCTTTCCAAAGTATCAAATTTCAACTTTGTTTTCTCATTATTTTTTTCAATTTTCCAGTAATTGGACAATCGGTCGATTATAATCATCAAATTATTCGTTTACCGAGCTGTGATTCGTCAGCACTTTTTGAAATAATTTTATTTTGTGATATTCAAAGCGTTCAAAATGTAGAAGTTAATATCGACTGGAAAGATGGAACGGATACAACCTTTAATTGCGTCATAGATCAAGTTGAAATGAGTTTTATGATTTCTAATCCAATTACCATTTCTCACTACTATCAATATCTAACAATATTGCCCTCCACTATTTCAATCAATTATTTAAATGGGAATCCAACAAATATTCAAGATGCATATTTTGAAACATCTTGTGACAATAATGGTTTTTTCAATTACAATGGAACAGAAATTGGGACTGAATTAAACGTCTTCAATTCATGGAATTTTCCAAATGAATTACCAAGTTCAGCGGAATATATAATAGAAAATAATAATAATATCCAATTTACAGTACAAGCAGATTTGTTTTACAATTCGATAAGTGCTTGCCCATCTGTATTTCCTCTTTCAATTTCAGTCGATTCCAATTGGTTAAATACTGGTTATGTGTGGTATCAAGACCCTGTGATAATTCAAGATACTTTGACTTTTGGACTCTGGTCAGATTATTTTTCTAATCCCGTCTCCATGATGTATGGGGTGGATTCAATCAATTTCAATTATTTTATAATTTCGGCAAATGCAGTTCCCAATTTGAATTCATCTTTAGTAGACAGTTCATATGCAAACCTAAACAGTGATTTTGGGACATTGACTTTTTATTTATCAAGAGATTATTTATCAGCACCTGATACAAGTATTCGAATAAGAATTGATAATCCAAATAATGCTTTCACTTTCAATACTGCAAATCTCAAAAATCCAATTGTTGGCAATGAATATTTTGAATTTCAACCAAAAGTGGGAGATCATTTTTTAGTGAGTTTTTATGTTGAAATTATTGACGTTGATTCCTCTCAATTATCTTATGGGTTAAATTATATTAATGCATATTTATTAAATTCTGGTAATATAAACGTAAGTGATGATTCGACCACTTTTATATTTAATTTTTGGGAACCTTGTCTTGGAAATAACAGCACAACTGTAGATTTGCAATTGACTTGTTCAAGCTATTTCTACGATAGTATTTACCATTATCAACCAACAATTATCAAAGATGCTTGTCAAGCAGTTCCAGGAGTTCAAGTTACCATTCAACATCCTATCGAATTATCCCTAGATACAAATAATTTATTTTTTAATAATTATTCTATCGTAAATGATAGTACGATTTTTATGACAAGAGATTTAAGTCAATATGATTTTAACAATATGATTGACTTACCATTTTACTTCAATGGTTTACCGATTTCTTTAAATAATTTAAATTTTAGTTGTAGTATATTATGTACACTTGATACAAATGGAATTGAAACTTGTGGAGCTCAATTAGACTATAATTTATGTAATCAAATTGACTCATTAAATTTTTACACTTTTATTAATTTTGATGAAGAAAGTTCTGTTATTCAATTCACGAATACTTTGAATTATCTCAATTGTAACACCGGAGACACACTTCATGCATCCATGCAGTTTCCTATAGGGTTATCAGTTCTATCAAATAATTTATTAAATGCTGTTGTTAACAATGGGATTCTAACTTTTGACTTAGTTGGTATAAATTCTTTCGATGTAATATTCAATATAAATCAAAATTTGTATGACCAAAATTTATTCTTTTCATTGACATATAATAATATTTCTGACACGAACAATCTAAATAATACAAGTCAAAACTATTATCAAATGCCTCCAGATTATTGTGCTCAATTTGTTAATGATATAATAGTGTCAACATCTTTTAATTCTAATTTATTTCATGTAGAATTGAATAATTACAATTATCGAACAATTTGTAACAATGTTGTAACTCAGAAAGTTGTTTATCCATCCAATCTTGTTCCAGTAACATCTAATTTACTTAATCCAATAATATTTGGAGATACATTAACATTTGAAGTGCCAGACACTTCTTTTTATACTGTTATTTTCAACATTAATCAATTTATCTCTGGTTCGGTTGATACATTTAACATCGAGTTTTTATTAATGACTGATACATCTTATTTTGATAATATTCAAGACAGTGTAATAGTGTATTACCCAATGAATCTTTGTGATAGCATTGATGTTGCAACTAATAGCCATAATGCGCAATTAATTGCCCCTACGCAAACAGGAACAATAAATGTTTATTCAAATGTTTTAAATTGTAATGGACAACTCCAAGCAATATTTGAATTGCCAAATTGGATAACACCTGATTTATCTCAATTAATTGGAGCAAGCTATGCCAATAATTTATTAACTGTAAATTCAATTAGTAATTTTGGGTCTTTTAATGAATTTTCTTTTCCGGTGACTTTTCCAGGCACAACACCTGCTGGAACAAGTGTTATTATTCCTTATACATTGTTTAATGTTGCGGATAATTCTCTTTACAATAATTCAGATACGATTTATGCAATAGTTTTGAATTCTTATGATCCCAATGAGAAAATTGCAAATTTACCACAACTAATTTCTCCAGACGAACAAGATAAATTCCTATATGAAATTCACTTTCAAAACAATGGAAATTTTCCAGCATACAATGTAACTGTAAGAGATACTATTGATGCTAATCTTGATTTGAATACATTTCAATTTTTAAGTTCACAACATCCTTGCATTGTAACAATTGATTCAATAAGTAGAGAAGTTGTTTTCCATTTTCCAAATATACAATTGAATGCTTATGATATAGATTCAATTGCTTCTAAAGGACAATTCAATTATTCAATAAGTGAATTAGAAGGTATTTCGAATGGAATTACAATTCAAAATACCGCTTATATTTATTTTGATTTCAATCCTCCAATTGTGACAAATACAACATCTAATCACAATGGTTATTTGAATGTAGAAGAAACACACTTAAGTGAAAATTTACATGTATGGCCTATACCAACTTCAACCAAATTGTTTATAGATGGAATGGATAATATTGATGAGCTTTATATAATATCAATCGACGGATCAATAATAAAATCAAAAGTTGATTTTGTCAATGATTCTGTTGATCTTTCAATGATTCCTAGCGGTATGTATTTTATTAAAGCGCGAAAAGGATTTGATATTTATTTCGAAAAAATAATAATTCAATCGAATTAATTGAGTTCATTTCAAAAGGTCAAAAAAAAATCCTGTGAATTATATTCAAAGGATTTTCAATTTATTTAATATTTAGATGTCTCACAACCCCAATAAAACTGCATAAGGATCTTTCGCTCCAAACAGCATTCTTTCAGGATTTTCTAACATTTCTTTTACTTTTACCAAGAATCCAACTGATTCCTTCCCATCAATGATTCTGTGGTCATAAGAAAGCGCCACGTACATGATTGGTCGGATTTCAACTTTGCCATTTATAGCAACCGGACGTTCAACAATGTTGTGCATTCCTAAAATAGCAGATTGAGGAGGATTGATAATTGGAGTTGATAACATGGAGCCAAAAACACCACCATTTGTGATGGTGAATGTCCCACCTGTCATGTCATCTGGCGTGATTTTCCCATCTCTTGCTTTGATTGCAAGGCGCTTAATTTCACGTTCAATTTCAGCCAATGACATTTGTTCAGCATTTCTAACAATCGGAACCATCAATCCCTTTGGAGAAGAAACTGCAATTCCTATATCTGCATAATTGTGTAAAATCATTTCATTTCCTTCAATTTGTCCATTTACAGAAGGGAATAAATTCAATGCTTCTGTAACAGCCTTTGTGAAGAAGGACATGAATCCTAAATTTACTTCATGGTGTTTTGCAAATGCATCTTTGTATTTAGCACGAAGGTCCATAATTGGTTTCATATCCACTTCGTTGAAGGTAGTCAACATTGCTGTTTCATTTTTCACAGCAACCAAACGCTCTGCAATCTTACGACGCATCATGGACATTTTCTCACGAGATTGGTCACGTGTACCGCCCCAACCTTGAGCATCTGTAGCTGAAAAACCAGCAGACATTGCCGCAACAACATCTTGTTTCGTTATTCTACCATCTTTACCAGTGCCATTTAATTGATTTGCTGAAACGCCATTTTCAGACATTATTTTTGCAGCAGCAATTGATGGAGTACCAGAAGCATAAGAAACTTCTTTTTTGATTGGATCTGGATTTGGTGCAGCTGCTTTTTCAGCAACCGGAGTAACAACAGCTTTTACTTCTTCTTGCTTCTCTGCAACTTTTGGAGCTAGACCAGCAGGTCGTGCTGCAGATGTGTCGATTAAACACACAACTTGACCAACTTTTACTACATCTCCCTCGGCAGCTTTAAATGTTATAATCCCGCTATCTTCAGCAGGAAGTTCTAATGTTGCTTTATCAGAATCAACTTCGGCAATTGCCTGATCTTTCTCTACATAATCACCATCAGCAACAAGCCATTGTGCTATTTCCACTTCAGAGATTGATTCTCCTGGACTTGGTACTTTCATTTCTAATACTGACATAGTTGTCTATTTTAAAATTTTATAGCTTCTTATTGTACTTTAACTTTTGCATAATTGAATAGATCTGCAAACAATTGTTTCAATCTTTTCTCATGTAATTTTTTAGATCCTTCAGCAGATGCAGCAGTTCCAGGACGACAAACACCAATAAATGGAATGTTTCTCATCGACATAGCAATATACGTCCAAGCACCCATATTTGATGGCTCTTCTTGCGCCCAAAGAATGTTTGAAGCATTTTTATATTTCGCTATGATAGCATCAATTTGTGTCTTTGGTAAAGGATAAATTTGTTCTAAACGAACGAATGCCATGTTGTCAACGCCCATTTCAGCAGCTTTTTCCGACATTTCATAGTAGAATTTACCTGAACAGAAAACGAGTGTATCAACAGTAGCTACTTTTGCTTTTGGATCGTCGATCACTTCTTGGAAACATCCTTTTGCCATTTCATCTAAAGATGATACTGCGCTTGGATAACGCAATAACATTTTTGGAGAGAAAACGACTAGCGGCTTTCTGAAATCACGTTTTAATTGACGACGCAATAAGTGAAAATGGTTTGCAGGAGTTGATGTATTTACAATTTGCATATTATTGTCTGCACATTGTTGTAAAAAACGCTCCATTCTACCACTAGAATGTTCTGCTCCTTGTCCTTCATAACCATGCGGCAAAAGCATAACCAATCCACTTTGAGTCGCCCATTTATCTTCTCCAGCAGAAATAAACTGGTCAATCATAATTTGCGCACCATTGAAGAAATCTCCAAATTGGGCTTCCCAAATAGTTAATGCCCGAGGAGTTGCTAAAGAATATCCATATTCAAATCCTAAAACACCATACTCTGATAAATGCGAATTGTAAATAGAGAATTTTGCTTGCTTATCAGAAAGCATATTTAAAGTTTCGATTTCTTCTTCCGTATCTTCTGTTTTTACAACAGCGTGACGGTGAGAAAAAGTTCCTCTTTCAACGTCTTGTCCAGAAATACGAACAGGATGCCCTTCTTCTAATAATGTTGCGTATGCTAACATCTCAGCAGAACCCCAATCTAATTTGTCAGATTTTATGGCATTTAATCGATCCTCAAAGATTTTAGCAATTTTTCTAAAATATTTTTTTCCTTCTGGTAAGGTTGAAAGCTTAATTCCAAGTTCAAGTAATTTCTTTTTGTCAACTCCGGTTTCAGGCGATTTTTCAAAGTCAATTGTTTTTCCATGACGGAAACCTTCCCAAGTAAGACTTAAAAAATCGTGCACTAACGCTTTTTCGTTTTGATGAGAAATATCAAATTCAAGTTCTAAATAGTCGTTGTAATCTGATTCCACTTGTTTTGCTTCAGCACTTGTCATTACACCTTCAGCTTCCAATTGAGAGAAATAAATTTCTTTTGGATTTGGGTGTTTTGCAATTAAGTTATATAAGTTTGGCTGTGTAAATTTCGGTTCATCACCTTCATTATGACCGTATTTTCTGTAGCAAAGTAAATCGATAAAAATATCACGGTTGAATTTTTGACGGTATTCCATCGCAATTTCAATTGTTTGAACAACAGCTTCTATATCATCTCCATTCACATGGAAAACAGGGCAAAGTGTCGTTTTAGCAACATCTGTACAATAAGTAGATGATCGACCATCCAAATAATTAGTCGTAAAACCTACTTGGTTGTTAACAACAATGTGCACAGTTCCACCAGCTCTATAACCGTCTAATTGCGCCATTTGAATCGTTTCGTAAACAATTCCTTGACCAGCAATTGCAGCATCACCGTGAATTAAAACGGGACAAATTTTACTTTCATCATGAAGAATATGATCAACTTTCGCCCGAGCAATTCCTTCAACGACGGTATTTACTGCTTCTAAATGCGAAGGATTAGGTGACAATGTCAACCCAATTTCTTTTCCGTTGGCTAACTTTACATGAGAGGTAAAGCCTTGATGATATTTAACATCACCATCAAAATATTCGATTGAATCGAATTCTTTTCCTTCAAATTCAGCAAAAATATCTTTCGGTCTTTTTTCAAAAATGTTAGTTAGTGTGTTTAATCTTCCCCTGTGTGACATTCCCATTACGAAATATTCAACACCCAATTCAGAACCTTTATTAACCAATGCATCTAAAGCAGGAATCAAAGCTTCACCACCTTCAATTGAAAAACGTTTTTGACCAACGAATTTTTTACCTAAAAAAGCTTCAAAATTGGATGCTTGATTTAGTTTTTTGTAAATATTTAATTTGCGTTCTTTATTAAAAATAGGTCGGTTTTTAATCTCAATTTTATTTTTGAACCAATCAATTCTATCTGGATCACGCATATAAACGTATTCGATACCAATTGATTGACAATAAGTCAATTCTAAATGATGAATAATATCACCTAAAGAAGCTGCACCAATTCCAATTTCTTCACCTGCTTGAAAAACCGTGTTTATGTCAGAGACATCTAATCCAAAATTTTCGATATCTAAAGTAGGTGAGTATTTTCTGCGTTCGCGAACAGGATTCGTTTTTGTAAATAAATGACCGCGGTTTCTATACCCATTAATCAAATTAATTACTTTGAATTCTTTTTGAAAATTTTCAGGGATATCTCCTCCATCTTCATAATTTGTTCTAGCGAAATCGAAGCCTTCAAAGAATTTCTTCCAGCCAATATCAACACTTTCAGGGTCTTGCTGATACATTTTGTACAGATGATCAATAGCCGTCACGTCTGCATTCCCAACATAAGATACTTTATCCATGGTATTTTTTACTCATTTATGGAATAGCAAATTTAGACAAATTCCCCAATGGAAGCCGTTAAAAAGTCGAAATAATTTGCATAAAAAAGCTAATGAAAGTTGAAATATTTATAGAAAAGACCAAAAAAGCACTTGATAGAAGTCAACTTTTTTATTAAATTCAATAGAGTCAGTTAAATTATGTAACAATGAATGAACAAACAATACAAGAAAAAATACACACGATTAGAGGATTAAAGGTCATGATGGACTTTGATTTAGCGGAGTTGTATGAAACGGAAACTAAGAATTTAAAGAGAGCTGTCCGAAGAAATATTTCACGTTTCCCTTTAGATTTTATGTTTGAGTTAACGGAGATTGAGTTTGAAAACTTGAGGTGCCAAATTGGTGCCTCAAATTTTCATGGTGGCACACGCTATTTGCCTTTTGCATTTACTGAACAAGGTGTTGCTATGTTGAGTTCTGTTCTTCATTCAGAAAAAGCTGTGGCAATAAACATTTCAATTATGCGAACGTTTGTAAGTATAAGGCAATACGCACTTTCTTATCAAGAATTGAATGAAAAGCTAAAAGAATTGGATGGGAAGTTTTCAGACGTTTATATTGCGATAAATTTTCTGTTAGAAAAAGATAAAAAGCAACAAAATCAAGATACAAGACAAAAAATTGGGTTTAATACCAAGTCATCTGTTATTTTGCCGGGATAATTTTATTGGTATTATGCCGATATAGTGCGCTATCGATTTCTATCGGTAAGCAAAACTCAATCGGTATAAGAGCTAAATTTCATTCTCAAATAAACTTTATAAGCTTCTCGATAAAGTACTTTGTGCGCTAATTCTTGCACAAAATTAGGTTGAGTAGTTAAGTGAAGAAAGTCTTTTTCTGCCACATCAATCGTATATAACAATTGCAATAAACGTGTTTCACCTTGTTTCATTATATCAACAAGTTGATTTGCAATTTGTGTTTCAATTTCTTCCTTGGAGAATGGGTTGGTTTCAAATGAATCCGTAAAAAACAAATTGAATTTTGCGAAATCTTTTGAAATTTGTTGTTGTGTTTTTAAAACAAATGCTTCGTTATTGAAATAATTTTGAAGCTCAGCATAACTTTTCAATTCTTTCATAATACTATTTAGTTAGAAATTGCGAGTAACAAATTACAAGTTTTCAAAACACGAAGATTTATTGAAATCCCAATCAACTTGTAACTAGCAACTAGCAATTGTATCAATGTATTCCACAACCAGCCTCAAATTCTTTTTCAGGGGACATAAAGCTTAATTTTCCATCTGCATCTTCAGCCATTAAAATCATTCCTTTTGATTCAATTCCTTTGATTTTTCTGGGAGCTAAATTCATCAAAACTTGTACAGTCTTACCAATGATTTCTTCTGGCGAATAATGTTCCGCAATTCCTGAAACGATTGTTCTTTTATCCAATCCTGTATCAACAAGTAATTTCAATAATTTATCTGCTTTTTCAACTTTTTCGGCCTCAAGAATAGTCCCTAAACGAATATCCATTTTTGTGAAATCGTCAAATGAAACTTCTTCTTTTTGAACCTCAAATTTTGATTCCATGCTGTCTGTATTTTTCAATTTCTTTACCTCTTCTTCAACCAACGAATCTTCTATTTTTTGGAATAAGATTTCTGGAGTTTTTGTTTGATCTCCAACTTTCATCAAATCGCCATTCCCTGCATCTTCCCAATTTGTACTTTTAAAATTCAAGAAATTGGATAATTTAGCTGCAGTAGCTGGTAAAAATGGTTGCAAAACAACACTTAGATTGGCCGTGATCTGAAGGGCAATATTCATTACTGTCTCAACTCTTTTCGGATCAACTTTTACCACTTTCCATGGTTCTTGGTCTGCCAAATATTTATTGCCAAGTCGGGCGAGATTCATTGCTTCAGCTTGCGCATCACGCAATTTGTATGCATACACAAGTTTGCTAATACGTTTTGGAATTTCGTTTATTTCAGCCAAAACGAGTTGATCTTCTTCTGTCAATTCGCCTCTTTCAGGAACTTTTCCTTCGTAATATTTTTGGGTTAAAACCAAAGCACGATTCACAAAATTTCCAAGAATATCAGCCAATTCGCTGTTAATTCGTGTTTGGTATTCTTTCCAAGTAAATTCAGAATCTTTTGTTTCCGGAGCGATGGATGTCAAGACATATTTCAATTCATCTTCTCTTCCTGGATATGCTGCTAAATATTCATGCAACCAAACTGCCCAATTTCTAGAAGTCGAAAATTTATCACCTTCTAAATTCAAAAATTCATAAGCGGGAACATTATCTGGTAAAATTAAATCACCGTGATCTTTCAAAAGAATAGGAAATATAACTGCATGAAATACAATATTATCTTTTCCAATAAAATGAATCAGTTTTCTATCTCCAGTCCAATAATCTTCCCAATTCTTATTGTTGTCTAATGCATATTGTTTTGTAGCTGAAATGTAACCAATCGGTGCATCCAACCATACATATAACACTTTTCCTTCGGCATTTGGAAGCGGAACTTTTACTCCCCAATCCAAGTCACGGGTCATTGCTCTAGAGTGTAAACCTCCATCTATCCAAGACATACATTGTCCAATAACTTGATTTCTCCAAGGTTTTGGATCATGTTGTTGAATCCCATCTAGTTTTCCTTCCTTTATCCATTCTCTCAACCAATCTTCATGATTCGCCATCGGTAAATACCAATGAGAAGTTGTTCTCAAAACAGGTGTTTTACCGCTTAAAGTAGAAGTTGGATTAATCAATTCTGTTGGACTTAAATCACTCCCACATTTTTCACATTGATCACCATATGCGCTAGGGTTTTGACATTTTGGACATTCGCCCGTAATATATCTATCTGCTAAAAATTGTTCGTATTCTTCGTCGTAGTATTGTTCCGATGTTTCTTCAGTAAATTTTCCTTTTTCGTATAGTTTTAAAAAGAAATCTTGTGATGTTTTATGGTGAATTTCAGAAGAAGTTCTGTGAAAAATATCAAATGAAATATCGAAATCTGTAAAAGCTTTACTAATTATTGAGTTGTATTTATCTACAATTTCTTGTGGAGTAATCCCTTCTTTTTTTGCACGCAATGTAATTGCAGCTCCATGTTCATCGCTACCACATATAAATGCAACATCGTGATCGTTCATTCTTAAAAAGCGAACGAAAATATCGGCAGGAAGATAAACACCTGCAACATGACCTAAATGTAAAGGTCCATTTGCATAAGGAAGTGCTGCAGTAACGGTATATTTTGCTTTTGACATCTGGATAATTCAATTGAAAAGGCAAAGATACAGAGAATTCAGGATTTTGAATTCAGGATTTCTAAAGATTGTTAAATAAGTCGGGAATTATCTATTATATTTTACAATCCAATTGAACTTCCTTTTCAATAAATCGAATATCAAAAGTTTCTAATTCTGCTAAAATCGGATTGTAAACTTCAGGTTGAATTGGAAGTGTCACGCCTTTTGTTTTTAATTCACCGTTCAAAATCATTTTTGACGCAATCGCAACAGGCAATCCAACGGTATTTGACATTGATGTAAACGTATGGTCTTCGCCAATATTTACCATAGAAGAAGTAATTGAATGATGTTCTCCATGAAATTCATATTCAAATTCATGGTACATAACAAGCATGTCTTTATCAGCTGGTTCTAATACCCATTTACCAACGAGAAGTTTTTCTAATAATTGTGCTGGAGATGCATCTTTAACATCCAATTTTGTTGTTCCGTCAAAAATATCAAGCCATTCGAATTTTTCGAATAGGTCTAGTCTATCTTCTCTTAAAAAATCCCTGAATTTGTCTTCAACAGATCGATATGGTCTGTAAGGTAAAAATGCATTTAAGAAAGATCTTGGAGTTAAAAATTCTGAATTCTCCATTTTATAGGAATCATCAGTCATTCCTAATTCAATAAATACATTCCATGCTTGACAAAATCCTGGTCGACGCAGTGTCCCCCTGAAAATTGTTGGAATAGTTTCTAAACCGTATGTTTTTCTGTAGGAAAGTGAATCACGATTAGCATATCCATCAAATTCACCATATCCTTCTATTCCAGTTGTGAATAATCGACCAAATAACCTGTTGTAAGGAACATATTTGTATTCATTGTGATCAATAAAACAAGATGCACCTCCTTGACCAGCTAATACGACATTTCTTGGGTTCCAAGTAAATTTATAATTCCATGGATTGTTATCGCTTTCAGGAGCCATTAATCCACCACAAAAAGATTTGAAAGAAGTAACTATTGCCCCTTTTGCTTGGATTGCATGAATAATTTTCATGGCACTCATGTGGTCAATTCCAGGATCTACACCAATTTCATTCATGATGATGATTCCTGCTGCTTTTGCTTGTTCATCTAATTCTTTCATTTCTTCCGAAATATAAGAAGGCGTAATGAGGTTCGTTTTTAAAGCTATACAATCCTTTGCGACATCAACATGAAAACGAGCGGGGAGCATCGAAATTACAAGATCCGCTTTTTCTATTTCTGGTTGACGTTCTAAAGAATCTAACGCATTAAAAGATAAAGCAATAGCATTTGGATGACCGTTTATTTTTCTATTAACAAGATCTAAATCTTGATCTACGATTCTTATTTTCCAATTATAAGTATTAGAATTTTCTAATAAATATCGAATCAAAGACGATGCTGAAAGCCCAGCACCAAGAATTAATATTGTTTTCATATTCACGTTAACTTAACATGGCAAATGTAATGATTGCAAATCAAAAGAGCATTGTTAGAAAATGTATATTTTCTATTGAATTTGTTAAATTAACAACATTTGAATCGTTTTGAAGTTGATAGCTTTGATTAACATTAAATTTTCTATTTTTACATGCTAAATTTTATTGAATATGGGAAGAGCATTTGAATACCGAAGAGCAACCAAAGAAAAACGTTGGGACAAAATGTCCAAATTGTTTCCGAAATTAGGGAAAGCCATTACGATGGCAGCTAAAGAAGGTGGAGATGATCCTGGGACTAATGCTAAATTGAGAACGGCAATTCAGAATGCCAAGTCTGAAAATATGCCTAAAGATAATATTGAAGCAGCAGTAAAAAGAGCAGCTCAAAAAGATATTAGCTCATTTACAGAAATACTATACGAAGGTAAAGGTTTACACGGTGTTCTTGTAATTGTAGAATGTGCAACGGATAACTCAACAAGAACAATTGCAAATGTAAAATCATATTTCAATAAATCTGGAGGAAGTGTTGTTCCAAATGGCCAATTAGAATTTATGTTTAATCGCAAGGCAGTTTTTGAAATCAATAAAACAGATGCAATAGATCCAGAAGAATTAGAGTTGGAATTAATCGATGCTGGTTGTGAAGAAATTGAAGTAGTAGACGATAAAATTTTCGTTTATGGGGATTATACATCCTTTGGAACACTTTCAAAAGGATTGGAAGATTTGAATATTGAGGTTCAAAAATCGAATCTTCAAAGAATTCCAACTTCTCCTATTGAATTAACTGAGGAACAATTAGCAGATATTGAAAAAATGCTTGACAAAATTGAAGACGATGATGATATTCAGCAAGTATTTACAAATATTGCATAAAACAACATTGTTTGAGTAAAATTTAAAATAAATGCGCCATTTATGAGTTATTGTTGCGCAATAACACTTTAATTATAGTTTACTTATGGTTTTAACGTTTCGAAAATTAGTTGTTATCTTTTTGCTATTATTAATGGCAGGAGCATGCTCGACTGAAAAAAACACGTTAGTAAACCGCTCTTTTCATGGTTTAACAGCTCATTATAACGGCTATTTTAATGCGACAGAATTGATTCGTCAATCAATGACAACTTTTCGTGGCTCAAAACAAGAGGATTATTACTCAATTTTAGCAATTGACCCTCTACCGAACGAAGAACAAGTTGTTGGGCTATATCCAGCTATTGATACCGCTATTGTTAAATGTACAAAGGTTATTCAGCGTCATAGCATGCCGAGTAACGATAAGCCTTCCCAAAAAAAAGAAGAACATAATCGTTGGATTGATGAAAATTGGACTACAATAGGAATTGCTAGTTTTTACAGGAGGGATTATGAAGCTGCTATGAAAAGTTTCCTATTTGTGAAAAAGTTTTATTCTAACGATCCGTCTATTTATATTGGGGAATTATGGATGGCAAAGACTAATCTTGAAATGGGAAAGCTTACTGAAGCTGGGTTTAATATTGCCAATTTAGATAAAGCAATCGAAAATCAAGAAGCAGGAACTGAAAAAACGAAGGCTCCAAAGAAAAAATCGTCCAAAAAGGACAAAAAAGAAGAAGCTGTAGCAACAGTTCCAAAATCAATCCGTTTTGATTTTGAAAAAACAAAAGCAGAATATGCTTTAAGGAAACAAAACCCTCAAGATGCAATAAAATACCTTGATGCGTCTTTGAAATTTGCTAAAAAGAAAACAGATAAATCCAGAGTACATTTTGTAATGGCGCAATTGTATGAATCAATTGGTAACCGTGAAGCTGCAAAAGAACATTATAGCGCAACCTTGAAATATACTGCTCCTTATGAAATGCATTTTAATGCACGATTGAAACGCGCTTTTATGGGAGGCGATGAGAAAGTTAGAAAGGAGCTATTGAAAATGTTGCGTGATGCAAAAAATTCGGCATACAAAGATCAAATTTATTATGCTTTGGCGGATATCGAATTGCAAAAGAATAACAAACCTCAGGCAATTGAATATTTGACGCAATCTGCTTTTTATTCAGTGTCCAATACTCGGCAAAAAGGAATGTCCTATGAAAAATTGGGAAATATGTCTTTCGCCGACAGAGATTACGTTAAAGCTCAGAAATATTATGACTCGTGTGCCACTGTGATTGCAGATGATTATCCAAATGCAGAAGGTGTTAGGAACAAAGCTTTGAAATTGGCGGATCTTGTGGCAGCAGTCGAAACTGCTAATTTTGAGGATAGTGTGCAACGAATTGCTCAATTATCTGATGAGGATCGCATCAAATTTATTGAAAATGTAATTAAGCAAAAGAAAGCAGATGAAGCTAATAGAAAGAAAAGAGAAGCCGAACGCTTGAGAGAATTACAACAAAATCAAAATAATTTTGCTGATAACGGCGGTAATGGAAGTAAATGGTATTTTAATAATGCCAAAACAAGAAGTGATGGTTTCGATGAGTTCCGAAAATTATGGGGCACAAGAGAAAATGAAGATAATTGGCGCCGCACGGATAAAACTGCACTATTTACAAATACGGAAGATGTTGAAGATTCGTTGGCGATAGAGGATGATGTTGTTGAAGTGGTAGAAGACACTTTAAGCGTTGAATTACTCTTAAGTGATATTCCGCTGACAGATTCTTCTCTTATTGCGTCAAATGGCAGATTATTAGAAGCCTTATATAACGCTGGAATAATCTATAAGGAACAATTAAATGAGTTGGATTTAGCTAAAACTCAATTTAATGCTGTTCGCTCAAAAAATATAGAAGGGCTTTATGATATGTCTTCAGCATATCAGCTATTCAAAATTTTTGACG
>JBILYS010000126.1:0-5711 GCA_044377625.1 Crocinitomicaceae bacterium | reverse complement strand
TACTGCTAATTATTCAGTCGTTATTCCGTCAAATTCTTCTTCATTTTCTTCTGCCTCTTTTTTAGTGACTCTCAATAGTGCATCCTTGTGATGAGCAGGTGAATAAATCGTGTAGATTTTTAAATCGTCACTTGTTGAAGTATTAATGATATTGTGTTTTGCCCCTGCTGGCACTACAACAGCATCACCGTCGTGAACATCATAAGAGTGACCATCAATAATAACTTTTCCTGTTCCACTTTCAAACCTGAAAAATTGATCATTATCAGCGTGAATTTCCTCTCCGATATCTTCGTTTGGAAGTAAACTCATTAAGACTAATTGACTGTGCTTTGAAGTGTAAAGTACTTTTCTGAAATTTGAATTTTCTTGAGTTGCTTTTTCGATTGAAATTTTAAATCCGTTCATGTTATCCGTTGTTTTAAATGCTGTTACCAATGCTTATAAAGGTAATCAACTGTTCACATAAAAACAGAACATAGATCATCTTAATCAAACATCCGAATTATATTGTTTTAACCATTTCCAAAGCTTTAGTAATGTGCCCTGTTGCGTCAGTCATGGAATTATATATCCCTCGAATTTCTCCTTTTAAACCGATGATATATGTCACTCTTCCAGAAATAAGTCCAAATAAACTTCTCGGTACACCAAAAGAATTGCGAACTTCTTGTTTAATATCGGCTAATAAATTGAAAGTTAATCTGTTTTTTTTGGCAAACAATAGATGAGATTGGACTGAATCTGAAGAAATACCAAAAACTTCGCAACCTAGGTCTTTGAAAGCTTCGTGGCTATCTCGAAAGGAGCATGCTTCTTTGGTACAACCGCTTGTATCATCTTTTGGGTAGAAATAGATGACTAAGATTTTTTGACCGATGAAATCAGTGATGTTGATGGTTTTTCCTTCTTGATTTTCTAAACTGAAAATGGGACAGTTATCGCCTATTTGTAATGACATACTTAGTTGTTTAGTGCTTGTTTATATCGTTCTAAAACTCTTTCTCGAGCAAATTTGTGTTCAATAATTGGTTCTGGGTAGTTGGAAGTTCCGAATTCTGGAACCCATTTTTTTATGTATTCAAATTTGTCATCAAATTTTTCTTGTTGTGCAGTTGGGTTAAAAACACGAAAATAAGGTGCAGCATCACATCCACAACCGGCAGCCCATTGCCAACCACCAACATTGCTGGCCAAATCGTAATCTAACAATTTTTCAGCAAAATATGTTTCTCCAAGTCTCCAATCCAATAACAAATGTTTTGTCAGAAAACTCGCTACAACCATTCGAACGCGGTTGTGCATAAATCCTGTTGAATTTAATTCACGCATACCTGCATCCACTAAAGGATAGCCTGTTTTTCCTTTACACCATGCATCAAAATGGGCTTCATTGTGTTCCCATTCTATTCGGTCATATTGTTTTTTAAATGAATCTTTTGCAGAATGTGGAAAGTGAAAAATAATCATTTGGTAGAAATCACGCCAAATCAATTCATTCAAAAATGTAGGGTTATTTGAAATTGCAACTTTCACTAATTCACGAATGCTAATTGTTCCAAAACGCAAATGCAAACTTAAATGACTTGTGGCATTTGACGCCGGATAATCTCTTTTTTCAGTGTAGGATTTGATGATTTGAATTGGAAATTCACGAGATGGAAAAAAAACTTTTTTCAATGATTCAAAACCTATATTTTCTAATGTCAACATTTCAGTTTCTTTAGATATAGCAAGATTATCTAGGTATTTTTCAACTGGATATGTTGCAGCATAAAAGGCATTTATTTTTTCTTTCCACTTTCGGGAATAAGGAGTGAATATGGTATAGGGTAAGCCATCAGATTTGGCGATTTCATTCTTCTCAAAAATCACATGATCCTTAGTACCAATAAATTCAATATTTAAATCAGAGAGAAGTGTATAAATCTCAGTGTCCCTTTGTAAAGCATATGGCTCATAATCTCTATTGGTATAAACAACTTGAGCATTAAATTCATGCGCAATTTGAGGAATTAGGAGAATTGGATTGCCAAAATATACCTTTAAATCAGATCCGAACTGTTGATACTGCTTTTTTAAATGCTCAACTTCTTGGTGAATAAACAAAACCCGTTGATCATCTTTCTTAAGTTTTGAAAGAATTGATGTATCAAAAATAAAAATTGGTTGAACAGAATTACTGTTTTTTAATGCTTTATATAAGCCTGCATTGTCATTTATTCGGAAATCTCTACGGTGCCAAAAAACAGATCTCATTGACCGTTATATTCTACCGCATTATTTTCCGTTTCCCATAAACGTATCGTCAATTTGTAATTGCTATCAATCTTTGGTCTCAATAAGTTCCAAGCAACCAGCGCAATATTTTCTGCTGACGTTTTCAAATCTTTGAATTCCTCACAATCTAGGTTCAAATTTCTATGATCAAAGCGTTCGGTGACAGTTTCTTGCACCAATTCTTTTAACTTTTTTAAATCGTAAACAAAACCTGTTGTAGGATCAATTTCACCTTCAATCCATGTTTCCATAACATAGTTGTGTCCATGATAATTGGGATTACTGCATTTTCCAAAAACTTCTAAATTTTTTTCGTCACTCCATTCTGCATTAAACAAGCGATGAGCAGCATTAAAAGTCAATCTTCTACAAACTTTCATTTTCTATGTGTTTTTTGAGTTTATCGAAATGCTCTAGTATTATTTTTTTAAACCAAAATGTATAATCAGAAGGTTGCTCTATAATTGCCTTTTTTAATTGATCTAAACTCAACCATTTAAAATCAATTGCTTCCTCTTGATTTAAAATTGGAATTTGGTTGGAGTGTCCAACTAAAACATGGTCTAATTCGTGTTCGATTAAATTATTATCAAGTTCCGCTTTATAAATGAAATAAAATAGTTCCTTCATTTCACAGTCAAAACCCATTTCTTCTTGCAATCTTCTATGGGCTGCCGATAGATTTGATTCACCTGGATTTGGATGACTGCAGCACGTATTAGTCCACAATCCTTCTGAATGATATTTACCAAACGCGCGTCTTTGGAGCAATAATTCTGATTTATCATTGAATATCAAAACAGAAAAAGCACGATGAAGCAATCCTTTTTGATGGGCTTCCAACTTCTCCATTTGACCAATTTCGTTGTCATAATGATCAACTAAGCTAACTTGAATTTTTTGATTCAGATCCAATTAAAGTAGGTTTAAATTATGTTTTAAATAGGAAGTAAGAAATAAACGGTATTTTTTATTATTTGGTATTCTTATTCTTTCATTTAGAATTGAATGTGCTGAAGTGGATTTTATTTTATTGAATAATTTGTAATAATAAATATACGCCATGTAAACACCAAATCGTGCATTTTTAGGAAGTTTCATGATTCCCTCATACCCTAATTTGAAGTCCAATTCAATATCAGCTTCAATTTCTTTTTTCACAGTTGAACTAAAATCATTCAAATTGATTCCAGGGAAATAGGTACGTCCCAAATCCTTGAAATCTGCTTTTAAATCTCTCAAAAAGTTGATTTTCTGAAATGCAGACCCTAATTTCATAGCAAATGGTTTCAATCGTTCGTATTCTGTATCACTTCCATTGACAAATATTTTGAGGCACATTAATCCTACTACTTCAGCAGACCCTAAAATATACTGTTCATACTTATTGATGTCATACGCCTTTTTGTCAAGATCCATTTCCATACTTAACAGGAATGTTTCGACTAAATCTAAAGGAATCTTGTATTTGTTGACAGCCCATTGGAAACTGTTTAATATAGGATTTAAGGATATACCTTGATCAATAGCTTTGTAGGTTTGAACTTTAAAATCGTTCAATAATTCTACTTTGTCAAAATCATGAAATGAATCTACAATTTCATCGGCAAAACGCACAAAACCATAAATAGCATAAACTGGTTTTTGAATGTCTTTGTGCAAAAACGAAATTCCCAACGAAAAAGAAGTACTGTATCTTTTTGTTGTTAATTGGCTCATTTCATGAGAGACATTGTCAAATAATATTTTCATATCAATGTTGAGTTAAATTAAACATTGGTTTGTTCATTGGTTTGTTTTTGCAACCCATAATTTTTTATTATCTCGTTCGCTACGACTTCGCCAGAAATAATTGACGGAGGAACACCTGGTCCTGGAACAGTAAGTTGACCAGTATAAAACATGTTTTTTAATTTCTTGTTTTTCAAAGAAGGTTTTAAAAATGCTGTTTGCCTTAATGTATTCGCTAGGCCATAAGCATTTCCTTTGTATGCATGGTAGTCATTTTTAAAATCACTGATGCAATAGCTTTTTTTGTAAATGATATGTTCCCTTATAGCATTACCCGTTTTTGCTTCAAGGCGATCAATTAGAATATCAAAATATCTTTCTCTTGTTTCTTCATCGTCTTTTAAATCTGGTGCAATTGGAATTAGAAGAAATAAATTTTCCATTCCTTCAGGTGCAACAGTAGAATCTGTTATTGAAGGCACACAAGCATAAAAGAGGGGAGCTGATGGCCATTTTGGATCTTGGTAAATGTCTTTAGCATGTTGTTCGAATGCTTCGTCAAAAAATAGATTATGGTGATTTAATCCAGAAATCTTTTTGTTTACACCAAGGTAGAATAATAAGCTAGATGGCGCCATTGTGCGTTTTTCCCAATATTTTTCTGAGTAATTTGCTTTTGTATTCAATATTGAAGAATCGGTGTGTTGGTAATCTGCCCCTGAAACTAATATATCTGTCTCATATTCTTTATCACGTGTTGAAACATGTGTAACATGATCATTTTCATATTTAATACCCGTGACTTCTTGATTTGTTAAAATTTTTACCCCGTTTTCAATTGCTATTTTTTCAAATGCTTCAATGATGTTAAACATTCCGCCCATTGGATACCACGTTCCAAGAGAAATATCAGCATAATTCATTAAAGAATACAATGCTGGAGTATCTTTTGGCATTGCGCCCAGAAATAGGATTGGAAATTCTAATAATGAAAGTATTTTATCATTTTTAAAATAACTTCTAATGTATTTTGAAAAAGAAGAAAGTAATTGAAGTTTAAAAAGTCCTTTCAAAATACGCATATCAGCAAATTCTGAGAGTTTTAAACTTGGTTTAAAAACCAAATCTTTCATTCCTACATCATACTTATAAGCAGCGTCTTTAAGAAACTTTTTAAGCTTTATTGAACTTCCTTTTTCAAGCGTTTCGAACCAATCGAAAAGTTGACTTTCGCTTGCAGGAATTTCAGAATTTGTTCCGTCTTGCCAAAAAACATTGTACGAAGGGTCTAATCTTTTAAGTTCATAAAAATCGGAGGTGGTATAGCCAAATTTTGAATAAAATTGTTCAAAAACATCAGGCATCCAGTACCAGCTTGGACCCATATCGAAAACGAATCCGTCAATTGTAAACTGGCGAGCTCGGCCTCCAATAGTGGAGTTTTTTTCCAAGATAGTTACATCATATCCTGCTTTTGCTAAAAATGCAGCAGATGATAAACTGGAAATTCCAGCACCGATTATAGTGACTTTTCTCACCATTATGCCATTGAATAATTATAGTCAGGTAATGAGTCCATAAGTTTTTTTCGAGCAATGAATATACGACTTTTTACTGTCCCAATTGGAATATCTAATTCTGATGCGATTTCTTTGTATTTGAATCCATTAAAATGCATTTCAAAAGGTGCTTTATATTCT
>JBILYS010000125.1:0-5717 GCA_044377625.1 Crocinitomicaceae bacterium | reverse complement strand
CATATAGAAATGTTGCAAACGCAGTAGATTATGGAATGGAAATTGAATTGAGAACAAAGTTGAGTTTTATAGATTCACTTTTCAATACTGAAGCATTAGACAATTATACTTTCTTTACAAACTTGACTTTAGTAAAATCAGTCGTTGATTTATCAAATGTTGCTCAAGCCGTGACAGATGAAGAAAAATTCAGACCAATGCAAGGACAATCACCTTACCTTATCAATGCAGGGTTAATGTATCAAAATGATACCTTAGGGTTTGGAATAAACTTAATGTTCAATAGAATAGGCAGAAGAATCGCATTCGTTGGAACAAATGGCTACCAAGATATTTATGAAAACCCTAGAAGTATTTTGGATTTTCAAATAACTAAAAGAATTCTTAAGAAAGGTGAGTTGAAATTAAACGTAAGCGATATTTTTAATCAAAAAGCCGTATTCTATCAAGACTTTAATCGTTCAAAGAAATATGAAGAAACTGAAGACAATCAAATAAATGGTATAAAATACGGTAGAAATATAACACTTTCTTTCTCGTATAATTTCTAATTAAGAAAGATAATACTCAATCTTTCATTTAAATCTAGCCTCGAAATAAAATTCGGGGCTTTTTTATTCCCAAATAATAAATCCTCAATTGCCAATTCCTAGGCATGTTAACATTGTGGTTTTATTTATTAATCATTTCTTAAACTAAGAATAATTACTAGCTAACCTTTAGGGAAGACATCCGCTCTACTTTTGCTTCGATAAAAATGGGTAACGCAGCTTCCCAAAAAATACTGCGAAAAAAAAATGAAAATGAAAATGAAAACAAAATTACTTTTTATTGCATTTGCTTTAGTAAACATCTTTAGCATCAATGCACAAGTTAATGTTTCGGGCGATATTGCATCGAACACTACTTGGACAAACAACAACATTTATACCTTAACTGGAGGTTTTGTGTATGTTACTAACAATGCTACTCTGACAATTGAGCCAGGAACAATTATCAAAGGAACTGGTGCTGCATTGGTAATCACTCGTGGTGCCAAATTAATGGCGCAAGGAACACAAACACAACCGATTGTTTTTACTTCATCACAACCAGCAGGTTCAAGAGCTGCAGGAGATTGGGGAGGAATTTTACTATTGGGTAAAGCACCAATTAATGATCCAGCAGGACAGAGATTAGGTGAAGGTGGTATTGACCCAGTAAAGGGATTGTATGGTGGAACTGACGCTAATGACAATTCTGGTGTGTTAACTTACGTGCGTATTGAATATGCTGGTATTGCATTCCAACCAAACAACGAAACAAATAGTTTAACTATGGGTGGTGTTGGAGCTGGAACAACAATCGACTATGTTCAAGTTAGTTATGGTGGTGATGATGGTTTTGAATGGTTTGGTGGAACAGTGAACTGT
The DNA here is from genome assembly GCA_044377625.1 of Crocinitomicaceae bacterium. GTDB lineage: Bacteria > Bacteroidota > Bacteroidia > Flavobacteriales_D > Crocinitomicaceae > M0103. The sequence continues at coordinate 4,305 of JBILYS010000125.1, read as the reverse complement.
AAACACTTAATTGTGAACAAGACTGTAGATGATATGTTTGACACGGATTGGGGTTTTACAGGTCGTGTTCAGTTTGCTGTTGGTGTTAGTGATTCATTAATAGCAGATATTTCAGGATCAAATGGATTTGAATCAGATAATGATGCTACTGGAACAACAAATGGTCCATTAACTAAGCCTATTTTTACTAATATAAGTCTCTTTGGTCCAAGAGCTACAGCAACAAGTAGTGGATATAATGTAAACTTCACAAGAGCAGCGCATTTAAGACGAAGTTCAGCGCTATGTACTTATAATTCAGTTCTTGTTGGTTTCCCAACTGGATTAAAAATTGATGGAACAACGACTGGTCAAGGTGCTACTAATGGAAGCTTACAATTTAAGAGTAACATAGTTGCTGGTTACCTTACAACTCCAACAAATAGAAGTCTTGATTCAACCGGACTAACGACTCCTGTTTTTACAATGAACTCTTGGTTCAATGCTAATGGAAACACAGCATATCCAAATCCACTAAGTGTAATGGCTATTGCACCAACAAATTATTTTGCACCTAACTTCTTATTACAAGCAGGTTCACCTGCACTTTCTGGAGCAAACTTTACTTATCCAAACTTGAACAATGCTTTCTTTACAACTACAACGTACAAAGGTGCTTTTGATGGATCAAATGACTGGACAGCTTGTTGGTCAAACTTCAATCCTCAAACAACAGATTATAACACACCAGGTATTTCTTATTTAGCTGTTTCAGCTACAGCTGGAGGTCCTGTTACTTTCTGTCAAGGTGGTTCAGTTGTATTAACTTCTAGTGCTTCATCAAACAACACATGGAGTAACGCAGCAACTACTCAAGGAATTACAGTTTCAACAAGTGGTACTTATACGGTAACAACTACAAATGCTGCTGGTTGTGTTGCAACTTCATCTCCTATCGTTGTTCTTGTTAATGCTTTACCAACTACACCTACAATCACAGCTGGGACAACAACTTTCTGTCAAGGTGGTTCTGTTGTTTTAACTTCTAGTGCTTCTTCAAACAATACTTGGAGTGGAGGAGAAACTACTCAAGGAATAACTGCTACATCGACTGGGAATTATACTGTAACTGTAAATGATGTAAATGGTTGTCAAGCAACTTCAACTGCAACTGTGGTTACTGTAAATGCTTTGCCTTCTACACCAACAATTAGTGCAAGTGGACCAACTTCATTCTGTACAGGTAGTTCAGTAACATTAACTTCAAGTGCTGCAAATGGTAATACTTGGTCATCTTCTGAAACTACTGCAGCGATTAACGTAACTGCATCAGGTGTATTCTCTGTAACGTATACAGACGGAAATGGTTGTCAAGCAACTTCTGCAGCAACTACAGTAGATGTTAGTGCTACTCCAGTTCCAACAATCAGTTCTACAGCAACTCAAGCTTGTTCAGGAGAAACTATTACATTAACAGCTTCAACTTCTGACACATACTTATGGAGTAATGGCACTACGAGTCAAACAGTAGATGCAACAGCTAATGGAACGTACTATGTTACAACTACAAATGCAAATTTATGTGACGGTGTTGGTCAATCTGCAGCTGTTACTTTAACATTTACTCAAACTCCAACTGCAAGTGCTACAAACTCTACTTCTGGTAATGTTGTAACATTTACAAACACATCAACAAATGCAACTTCTTATTCTTGGGATTTCGGTGATCAATCTAATTCATCAGCTACTTCTCCATCACATGCGTTTGCTGCTAACGGTTCATATACTGTTACATTAACTGCTACAAATGGTAACTGTACCGATGTGATTACTTATACACTTGTAATCTCTGTTGGATTGAATGAAGTAGAAAACTTCGCTGATGTTAAATTGTATCCAAATCCAACAAGTGCTAATACTACTTTAGAATTTGAGAATCAATCAGCTAATGAAGCGACTGTAACAATCATCAACCAGTTAGGTCAAATCATTACTGTTCAAAATGTGCAATTAGAGCAAGGAAATAACTCAATTGAGTTAAATACAATTGAATTAAACAATGGATTATACACTGTAGTTCTTCAAACAGAAAACAACAGCGTTAACCGTAGATTGATTATTCAAAAATAATTTAAACCACATACCTAAGAAGGGCTATCTAATCTAGGATAGCCCTTTTTATGGGTAAAGAAATTATATGACAAACCTAAAAGGACATACCTTATTATTAATTGACGATGAACCGGATATTTTAGAATTCCTTTCCTATTCATTGAAAAAAGAAGGATTCAAAATTTTCACAGCATCTAATGGTGAAGAGGGAGTTAGAATGGCACAGCAAGTAAGTCCATCTCTTATTCTATTAGATGTTATGATGCCTGTAATGGACGGTATTGAGACATGTCAAATTATTCGTAAAGATTTAAATATCACGCAACCAATCATCGCTTTTTTAACATCTAGAGCAGAAGATTATTCTCAAATAGCAGGATTTGAGGCAGGCGCCGATGATTACATCACAAAACCAATCCGACCAAGATTATTGATTAGCAAAGTAGAATCATTGTTGCGAAGATTAGAAAAACCAGTTCAAACACAATCAGAATTAAAATCAAATCATATTCAAATTGATCGTGAAAAATTCATGGTTAAAACAAATGGTGCTAATTTACTTTTACCGAAAAAAGAATTCGAATTGCTGGAATTGCTAGCAAGTAGACCAGGAAAAGTGTATACAAGAGATCAAATATTAACAATTGTTTGGGGCAATGAAACTATCGTTGGTGAAAGAACAATTGATGTTCACATTAGAAAATTGCGGGAAAAACTAGGAGATGATTATATTCGCACTATAAAAGGAGTCGGATATACATTTAGCGAATAGAAGTGAAAAATTTAAAACCAATTCATTTACTTATTGGAGGCAGTGCGATCATCTTCGCACTCACACTAATTATAACATTCATTATCGATATACAGGTAATGAATTTTCCTTTTTGGGTACTTATCGGATTGCCATTTACTACAGGTTTAATTTCTTTCGGAGTATTTTATTTCTTTATAAAATACTTCATTAACGACCGTTTAAAATTATTGTATCGGTCTATTAGAAAAGGAAAAATTACCAAGGAAAACGACATTAAATTTAAAATTACAGATGACGTTATTGCCAATGCTGAAATTGAAACCAAAAAATGGACTGAAGAACGAAATGTTGAAATTTCCAAATTAAAAGAACAAGAAGCATTTCGACGAGAGTTTCTAGGTAATTTAGCTCATGAACTGAAAACACCAATTTTCTCTATTCAAGGGTATATTTTGACCTTATTGGATGGTGGTTTAGAGGATGAAAATGTAAACCGCATATTTTTAGAACGAGCTTCTAAGGCTACTGATCGCATGGTAAACATCATCGAGGATTTAGATCAGATAACCAAATTAGAAGTCGATCGCTTAAAATTAGAAATTCGTCCTTTCGACATTCATGAATTGGTGCAAGATGTTTTTGATTCATTAGAGATAAAGGCAAAAAATAAAAATATCAAGCTTTCATTTGCCAAAGATTATAACAGTGTTTTCGTGATTGCAGATAAAGCGAAAATCTCCCAAGTTATTATGAATTTAGTGAGTAATTCAATCTCATATGGTAATGAAGGAGGAAAGACAATCGTTCGTTTATTCTTAATGGATGATATTGTGACTATTGAAGTTTCGGATGATGGTCCTGGTATTGAAGAACAAAACATTCCTCGTTTATTCGAACGTTTCTATCGTGTTGAAAAAAGTAGAAACAGAAATGAAGGTGGATCTGGATTAGGTTTAGCAATTGTTAAGCATATTATTGAATCACACGGTCAAACAATTTCTGTGCGCAGTACATTTGGTATTGGAAGCACCTTTTCTTTCAGTTTAGACAAAAGTAAAAATCAATCAGCAGGTTTATTTTCTTCAAGAGGTGTTCAGATTAAATGAGTTAACCTAAATGTGCCGAAGAATTATTAAAAGAATTCGTTACATCAAAGAATGAAGGAAGAAACTTTATTACGTCTATGCGAATTGGACGATTACACAAAAATTGATTGCGGTTTGTAAAGGGGAGTTAGTATTTATTTTTTCTTTAAATAATAAATCTCATACATTTCGTTTGAATCTGATGAAATGCGTTTTTCGTATCCGATACCCCTGTCTTTTTCCAGTTCAGTTGATTGCTTACGAATACTCTTAATCAATTGTTTATTTTGGTCATGGTGGGTCTTACGTGATGATTTGTGTTTTTGATTACTCAATGAATTGAAATATGGGTATTGGGGTTCGTGTGGATCCTCA
>JBILYS010000404.1:0-5777 GCA_044377625.1 Crocinitomicaceae bacterium | reverse complement strand
CTGTAAGATAAACCAGCAATATCAAGTTTTATTTTATCCATTCTTCCTTCAATACCTCAAAATTCACTAAAAAATTAGGGAAGTTTACGCTTCCCTAAAATAATTTATTAATTGTAAAAATACTATTTCTATTGATAATTTTAATGTCCTGAAGCTTTGAATTTTTTCACAGCCTCGGTTAATCTTGGTAATACTTCAAAGGCATCACCTAAAACACCGTAATCAGCTGCTTTAAAGAAAGGTGCCTCTGCATCAGTATTTATGGCAACAATCACTTTTGAACCATTAACTCCAGCTAAATGTTGAATTGCTCCAGAGATACCAATTGCAATGTATAAGTTTGGTCGAATTGCAACGCCAGTCTGTCCAACATGCTCATGATGAGGTCTCCAACCAATATCCGCTACAGGTCGAGAACAAGCAGTCGCAGCACCTAATGCAGCTGCAAGATCTTCTACCATTCCCCAGTTTTCAGGACCTTTCATTCCTCTACCGGCAGATACAACTAGTTCTGCTTCAGGCAATGGAATTTCACCTTCAGGTTTTTTAGTGCTTAATACTTTAATTAAACTTGCTGGCGCATTCGCTGAAAAATTCTCAACTGAGCAATCAGATCCATCTTCCTCAGGTTGAAAACTATTTGGTAACAATGAAATGATTTTAACTGATGAATTTACTTTAACAGATCCAAAAGCTTTCCCTGAAAAAACATTCACCTTAATTGTACCATCATCTCCAGGTAATGCAATTGCTCCTGAAATCAACCCAGCTTTTAAGCGAACTGATAAACGAGGGGCAACAGCTTTAGCTGTTAAATCGTGAGAGAACACAATTGTTGTTGCTCCAACAGAATCGGTAGCAGCAGCAATCAATTGAGTTAATTGTTGATCATCATCTCCTTGGATTGAACGGTCAACAAGAACTTTATTTGCACCATATTTACCCAAAGTTGCTAATTTGGAATCATCAGCAGAACCAGATGTAATAACGGTTAAATTTCCGCCTAATTTTTTACCATAGCTCACAGTCTCTAATGCAGATTTGTGCAAACCACTGTTACTATTTATATATACTAAAACTGACATAATCTTTTTTTTGGTCGGTAAGACTAATTTCTAATTAAATTACTTTCGCTTCGTTGTGAAGTAATGCTACAAGTTCATCCATGTTCGTTGGATCAATCATCTTACAAGAGGACTTAGCATTTGGCATTGTATAATTAACATATGTCGTCAAAAGATCAACTGATACAGGCGCAACGACTTGAAGTGATTTTGTTCTTGCTGCCATAATTCCGCGCATATTTGGAATTCGTTGTTCTGCCATTCCTTTTGCGCAAGAAACGACTGCAGGTAATGATACTTCTACAACTTGAAGTCCACCAACTATTTCTCTTTCTAAAGTTAAGGTAGAACCATTAACATCTAATTTAGTCGCTAATGAAACAAAAGGGAAGTTTAATGATTCAGCAATCATTCCAGCAACTTGAGAACCATTATAATTAATAGTTTCTTTTCCTGTCAATACTAGATCAAAATTATTTGTTTTTGCATATTCTGCAATTTGAACGGCTGTATAATAAGCATCTGTTGGATCTGCATCTATTCTAACAGCATCATCAGCGCCAATTGCTAATGCTTTTCTTATAATAGCATCATCTGCAACTGGACCAACAGTAATAACTGTAACGTCACCACCCAGAGATTCTTTTATTTCGAGAGCTCTAACAAGTGCATACCACTCATCATAAGGGTTTATTATATATTGAACACCATTCTCATCGAACTTTGTGTTTTGATCTACAAATGCAATTTTTGAAGTTGTATCTGGGGATTTACTGATACATACAAGTATTTTCATTTTTCTCTGTTTTCTATACGTGCGCAAATTTAAACAAATATTTACGATGTGTTTTCGGAAACTCAAAAGTTTTTAAGTTTAGAATTAATAACTGTTATTTCTTTCTATTTTATTATTTTTGGCAACCCTTAGGGGAAATAATTCAAGATTATATGAAGACAGTACAATTTAGAGAAGCTTTACGTGAAGCAATGTCAGAAGAAATGAGACGAGATGAGTCTGTGTTTTTAATGGGCGAAGAAGTTGCTGAATACAACGGAGCTTATAAAGTTTCACAAGGAATGCTTGATGAATTTGGACCAAAAAGAGTTATTGATACACCAATTGCTGAATTAGGTTTTACTGGTATTGCTGTTGGAGCGTCAATGAATGGGTTGAGACCAATTGTTGAATTCATGACATGGAACTTCGCTATATTGGCAGCTGATCAGATTATTAACAGTGCTGCAAAAATGTTGCAGATGTCAGGTGGTCAATATTCTTGTCCTATTGTTTTTAGAGGTGGAAATGGAACTGCTGGACAATTAGCAGCAACACACTCTCAAAGTTTTGAAGCATTTTATGCGCATGTACCAGGATTGAAAGTTATTACACCTTCAAATCCATATGACGCAAAAGGATTATTAAAAGCAGCAATTAGAGATAATGATCCAGTTGTGTTTTTGGAATCAGAAAAAATGTACGGTGACAAAGGTGAAATTCCTGAAGGAGAATATATCATTCCAATTGGAGTTGCAGATGTTAAAAGAAAAGGAACTGATGTTACAATTGTGACGTTTGGAAAAATAATTAAAGTGGCTTTTGAAGCTGCGGCAGTTTTAGAAAAAGAAGGAATCTCAGTTGAAATAATTGATTTAAGAACTGTTCGACCGATTGATTATGCATGTGTTGTTGAATCTGTTAAGAAAACACACCGTTGCGTAGTTGTTGAAGAATCTTGGCCATTAGCTTCAATCTCTTCTGAAATTGCTTATCATTTGCAACGATACGCATTTGATTATTTAGACGCACCAGTTATGAGAGTAACTCAAACGGATACACCTTTTGCTTTCTCACCAACATTAATTGATGAAGCTTTGCCAAATGTGGATAGAATTATCAAGGCAACAAAAAGTACTTTATATAGAAATTAAGAAAATTCTATATTCAAATATTATTGGAACTCTTGTCGCACTAAGCAACAAGAGTTTTTTATTTTAAAAACAATTAGAATTCGCATTTATTGTTTTAAATCGTTAAAAATCAATATTTTATATAAGTGATTTAGCGTTATAAAAAGATGTAAACACTATTTTGTGAAAAAACTTGACTTTTTTTCGCTAACCAGTTGGATTTTAAAATTAAATGGATATCTTTGCACCCCTCAAAGTGCGTTTGGGGTATTTTATATATTAATAAAAATTAAGAGTATTTTATGCCAACTATACAACAATTAGTTCGCAAAGGAAGAACAGCGGTAGTCAAGAAGAGTAAGTCTGCCGCACTTGATTCATGTCCACAGCGTAAAGGTGTGTGTGTAAGAGTTTACACAACCACTCCTAAAAAACCGAACTCGGCTATGAGAAAAGTAGCAAGGGTGCGTTTGACTAACGGAAAGGAAGTCAATGCTTATATCGGTGGTGAAGGTCACAATTTGCAAGAGCACTCATTAGTACTAGTACGTGGAGGAAGAGTAAAAGATCTTCCAGGTGTTAGATACCACATTGTACGTGGAGCTGAAGATACTGCTGGTGTTGAAGGAAGAACACAACGTCGTTCTAAGTATGGAACGAAAAGACCTAAACAAAAATAATTATAGCTCTTAAGACATGAGAAGAAGAAAAGCCAAAAAGATTGCGATTCTACCAGATCCAAAGTTTAAGGATGTTGTGGTAACAAAGTTCGTTAACAACTTAATGTATGACGGAAAAAAGAATTTAGCATTTAAGATATTCTACGAGGCAATTGAAATCGTAGACAAGAAAATCGAAGATCAAGATGGATTAGACGTTTGGAGAAAAGCATTGGAAAATGTAACTCCAAGTGTAGAGGTTCGTAGTCGCCGTGTAGGTGGAGCTACTTTCCAAATCCCAACAGCTGTTCGTGAAGATAGAAAATCATCTTTAGCGATGAAATGGTTAATTAGTTACTCACGTAGACGTAACGAAAAAACGATGGCTGGAAAATTAGCTTCTGAAATCATCGCTGCTTCGAAAGAAGAAGGTGCTGCTTACAAGAAGAAAGAAGATACCTTAAGAATGGCTGAGGCAAACAAAGCATTCTCACATTTTAGATTTTAATAGAAATGGCAAGAGATCTTAAATTTACACGTAACATAGGAATCGCTGCACATATTGACGCAGGGAAAACTACAACGACTGAACGTATTCTTTATTATGGTGGTGTAAGTCATAAAATTGGTGAAGTACATGATGGTGCTGCAACAATGGACTGGATGGAGCAAGAGCAAGAAAGAGGTATTACAATTACTTCTGCTGCTACGACGCTAGATTGGAATTACAGAGGTGATAAATACCACGTTAATATTATTGATACTCCAGGACACGTTGATTTTACTGTTGAAGTAAATCGTTCATTGCGTGTACTAGATGGTTTAGTATTCTTGTTTTCAGCTGTTGATGGTGTTGAGCCTCAATCTGAAACAAACTGGCGTTTAGCTAATAACTATAACGTTCCACGTATTGGTTTTGTTAATAAAATGGACCGTCAAGGTTCTGATTTCTTGAACGTTTGTCGTCAAGTAAAAGAAATGTTAGGTAGTCACGCTTTGCCGCTTCAAATTCCAATTGGAAATGAAGAGACATTTAAAGGTGTGGTTGATTTAATTAATTTCAAAGGAATCGTTTGGAATGAGCATGATCAAGGTATGACTTTTCAAGAAGTTGAAATCCCTGCTGATGTTTTAGAAGAAGCTACTGAATACAGAGAGAAATTGTTGGAAGCAGTTGCTGAATTTGATGATAATTTAATGGAGAAATATTTTGTTGATCCGCAATCATTAACTGAAAGAGAGATTTTAGATGCTTTAAGACAAGCTACTATTACTGGAAAAGTTGTTCCAATGATGTGTGGAACTGCATTTAAAAATAAAGGAGTTCAATCGATGTTGGATATGGTAATGGAAATTCTTCCTTCACCACTTGATGTAGATGGAATTACTGGAATCAATCCTAAAACTGATCTTCCTGTTACACGTCAACCATCTTTTGATGAGCCGTTTGCAGGATTGGCATTTAAAATTGCAACAGATCCTTTCGTTGGTCGTTTGTGTTTCGTTCGTGCTTATTCTGGAGTTTTACCTGCGGGGTCGTATGTATACAATACACGTTCAGAAAACAAAGAAAGAATTTCTCGTATTTTCCAAATGCATGCGAACAAACAAAATCAAATTGATGAGTTAGGAGCAGGTGATATTGGTGCTGTTGTAGGATTTAAAGATATCCGTACTGGAGATACTTTATGTGCTGAAGGACACCCAATTATTTTGGAATCTATGGATTTCCCAGATCCAGTTATCGGAATTGCTATTGAGCCAAAAACTCAAGCAGATATGGATAGACTTTCAACTGGTTTATACAAATTAGCTGAAGAAGATCCAACTTTCCGTGTGAATACTGACGAAGAGTCTGGACAAACAATTATCTCAGGAATGGGTGAGCTTCACCTTGAAATTATTATTGACCGTTTGAAACGTGAGTTTAAAGTGGAAGTTAATCAAGGAGCTCCTCAAGTTACTTATAGAGAAGATATTACTAAAGCTGTTGAACACAGAGAAGTTTACAAAAAACAATCTGGTGGTCGTGGTAAATTTGCTGATATTGTAATCAAAATTTCACCTCAAGAAAATGAGGAAAAGACAGGATTAGAATTCATCAATTCTATTAAAGGTGGTAATATTCCACGTGAATTTATTCCTT
>JBILYS010000124.1:0-5777 GCA_044377625.1 Crocinitomicaceae bacterium | reverse complement strand
TTATGCTTTTGCATCAATCCTAAATTGATGAGTGACATTGTATAAATCCCACCCTGTTCTCTGTCATAAACTTTCGCGTAATAGTATTCAGCTTTTCGATAATCTTTGTATGATTTTAAAGTTTCAGCATATTTCCATAAAGTAGAAACTGAATTAGAATCAAGTTCCATCGCTTTTTCATACAATTCAACGGCGTAGTAATAATCACCTTTATTGTATTTTTCTTCGGCATGTTTCAAATAAGCACCTAATTTGGATTGACCAAAAAGAGGGCTGCTTGATGCAAGAAAAATAAATAGTATTAGATGAAATCTGGACATACGCGATGTGCAATTTTTTTAGGTTTAAAATGATGCAAAATATATCGGGTTGCAATTTCAATACCACCTCTTAAATTACTAGCTGGAACTAATTTTGAAAAATTGACATCATAACTCAATCCAACAAACCAATCTTGATAATCTAATCCAATACTTATGTAAGAGGCATCTCTATTTCTATACCACAATCCGGCGTACAATGCTCGATATGTGCCAGCTCTATCAACAAGTGTATATTTTACTGATGAGCCTAGGTTTATTTCCCTGTATTTTCCTTGAATAGAAATATTAATACCAGGAACCAAGTCCCAATCTACATCCAATTTATACAAGCCTTTCGCAAAAATATTCATGCGGATATCCCTTGGAATTGTTTGTGTATAAAACCCTTGATTTGGTCTATTCAAATTATAGAATCCAATGCCAGCAGTTATTTTTTGTCGTTTGTTCTTATAATATTCATATACAGCGCCAACTCCAAAAGACACGTTTGTCTTGCGATCTGTTTGATACAATTCATTCGTAGGAAGATTTGGGTCGAAATACGTACCATTGAATTGATTGTCAAAATACAATTGATCCCAATTTATTTGTCGGTGATTCATCCCAATATTAATTCCTGGACGAACACAATGCATGGAATCTTTCGAGAGTTTAATCAAATAGGAAGCATTTCCTTGGATTTCAGTTGTGCGAAGTTTACCATCACCAGCCGCATCATGAAAAAACAATAAACCGAGTCCAATATTTTTTTTATTCGGAAGATGCATGTCTGCTGAAAACGAAATGGTACTAAAAGGAACCGTTACACTTCGCCACTGATCGCGATAATTTGCAACAAAACGATAATCTCCATTAAAATGTCCAGCGTTTCCAGGGTTTTGGAAAATTGGAATGTCATTGAATTGCGACCAATGAATATCTTGACCAATGCTATGGAACGCAAAGGAAAAAACACTAAGTATTAAGTGTGCGGTGATTCTCAATTCAGTCTTATTTGAAGATGAAATTACAAAAAATAAAAATAGAAAATTCTCAATTAATAAATGAGACAATTAAATTCAGTTTCAAAGATTATTTTCACTATTAATATCTTGTTTCACTGTTGATTAAGATAAAGTGCTTAGATCAAAATACGTGATTATACGTATTTCGCTGAGACATCTTTAAAAGGTGACATATCAATTGATTTGTTGGTGGATATTTGTTCTATGAATTCGTCGTCTCGAAACCGATGATTTGAACTAATGCAAATGAAAAAGTTTAGAAAAGATATGAAAAATTTAAAATTCAGTTTGAGTATACCGCTATTAATGAGCTGTTTTGGTTTGAAGGCTCAAACCTACAATGTAGCCTATAATACTATTAATTTTGGTGGTTCAGGTGTGACAATAACGAACAAAGTTGGAACTGGAACAGCATTAAACAATATTGTTCTATACCAAAACGTAATTACAATTGGAGGTCAACAAATTGATGCAATAGTTCGTACGCAAGAATTGAGCAATGCTACAATTTCGACATACGATTATGCCTTAACATCGTCTTCTGCATCTAATAATTTACCAAGTTTCTTTTCTCCTCAGTTTTCATTTGGAACGGGAGGTGGATATGCTGTTTTCAAAATTCAATTTATTCTTGGTGGGTCATACAATAATTCGACGAATACAGGTACGTTGATAACGCTTCAAAATGTGCTTTTGAACACTTACGATTTGGACGGAAATAATAACGCTGGAACGAATCAATATGCTGAATTTGGTGGGTTTACAATGTCAGAATTAGCAAGTCCTACAAATTTAACTACGACCTATAATAGCACATTGGGATTAACAAAATTTAGAACTACTATTTCAACAAATACTACTGATGTAACAGATGTTCGTAACCGTGCACGTGTAACCTATAATTATATCAGCGAATTTACAACCAAGGTTGGCGCTGAAGGTTCTGGAGCAGCGTATTATTTTCTTGATTTTTCAGCAGGTTCAACCTTTACATCGGCAATTTCTTATACAGCGCCAATACTTGATTTAAATACAACCACATCGGGCGTTGATAATGTAACGAATATGACTGCACCAGACGTCAAAAATTTCACTTTAGGATTGAGTAATATTGCGTATTCAGGACCAACATTGGATAATTTGAAATTAAATTTTTTATCTTCTCAAATTTTAGATGGAGCAAATGAAAAATTACTTATTTCTGGTGCGACAAGTGGAGGGAGTGTTTCCTTGAATTTCACGAATGGTCAGGCGATACCAAATGTGGTTTTTGGAGGGGTAACATATGCGGTTACGGCTTCTATTTCTAGTGGCAGAAGTTTTTTACTTTTTACAAAAAGTGGAGGAGGAACATTAACGCTTGCTCAGATTGAAAGTTTGTTAGACGCACTTCAATATCAAAATGCAGCTACAAATGCAACAAAAGCATGGCGTTATTTTAATGTTACAACTTTAGCAGGTAGTTTTGAAACACCAGTTGCACAATTTCAATTAAATATTGATAATGTACTTCCTGTTGAACTAACATCGTTTTCTGTAAATTGTGACCAAGACTATTCAATCATTTCTTGGCAAACTGCATCCGAACATAATTCTGCTTCTTTCATTTTAGAAAGAAGTGCAGATGGCTCAGAATGGTATGAAATCACAGAAATGGATGCGGCTGGGAATAGCAATTTTAAAATAGATTATCAATACGAAGATCTTGAATCTTACCGCTTTGTAGGGTATTACAGATTGACACAAATAGATACTGATGGAAAACAAAAAGTGTATAATCCAATTTACACGAATTGTACAACGAGTGAAAATGAGGTTGAAATATATCCAAATCCAGTTCAAGGGGATTTTGTAATTTCCATTTCGTCTCAATCCTCAGAAAATGTAACAATTAATTTTGTCAATACTAATGGAATGATTGTTTTAACGAAAACAGTTGCTGCTAAAAATGGATTTAATCAGTATAATTTTAATACACAAGAGTTATTAAGTGGGATGTATTATGTAAGTGTTCAAATCAATGATACGCATACAATCAAAAAATTAATTGTTCAATAAACCAAATAACCAAACAAGTATATTAAATCCAGTTCGAAAGGGCTGGATTTTTTTATTTTTCTAGAAATAGAAGAAGTAAAACCAGACCGATAATCACAAACAATAAATACAATTTTGGATCCCGATAAATAGGTCGCTTCCCACGTTTCGTAAGGATTTCATAATCATGGTGAATACGCGAGAAATCCTTGTGACGTTTGATTTGTTCGTCAGTCGGTTCAAGATTCTTTTTTTCTCTATTTATCGAAAACTTTCTCATGATCGTTCAGTCCACTTTTTATTCAATTTTTCAAGAATACGATATACACGCATCTTCGCATTTGCTTCAGTGATTTTATAAATGTCAGCAATTTCTTTGAAACTCAACTCTTGAAAGAAGCGTAATTCAATTAAATCCAAATGCTCTTGTTCCATTTCGTTCAATAATCCTACCAATTGTTCTTGGTCTTCCTCAGACATGTAACGATTAAGATTCGCTTCAGTACAAATATCTTTAAATTTACGTTCTTCAATATCAACTGTTTTAGTTGTTTTGGAAGCTCTAAAAAACATCGACACTTCATTTTGTGCGATTCGATAGAGCCAACTGCAAAAAGGCAAACCACGATCTTCGTACTTTTGAATATGAGCCATTGCCTTTATAAACGTTTGTTGCGCAAGATCTCCAGCAATTTCTTCATTCCCTCCTAGTCGTTTATAGGTAAACCGATAAATGCGTTCGAAGTAAATAGTATACAATTCGCCGAAATAATAGGTGTCTGTTTTCGCTAGCTCAATTAACTCGGGCTCACTAAGATTTTTTTTATGTCTGCGGAGAGAAAACAAATTGCTTTTTTTTAAGGAAATGACAGAATTAAAAAAAGTAACAGATTGAATTGATTTTTTTCAAATTAAGGTGTAGAAAGTGATACAGGAATGATTTTCCCGTTCATCCATTGATTTCCTGTTAGAGCAAATTCTGTAATGAAATCAGCCATTTTACTTGCAGAAACAGGTGCTTCATATCCTGGGAATGCTTCTGCTAACATCTCGGTTTGAACAGCTCCTAGACAAAGGCAATTCATTTTTATTTTAGAATTTTTGTATTCTTCAGCAAATAATTCTGTAAAACTACAAACAGCAGCCTTTGAAGTTGAATATGCACTCAGTCCAGCAAATTTCACACTTCCTTGGAATCCACCAATCGAACTAATATTTACAATATGCCCTCCATAATCAATCATCTTCGGAACAGCGGCTTGTGTAGTTTCCATCACACCAATCACATTTACTTGATAGCAAATAGCAATATCGTCATGCGTTAATTCAGTAAATGGCTTATTCACCAATTTCCCCGCATTGTTGATGAGAATGTCAATCTGATTGATGTTTTCAAAAATTGCTTTTGCCTGCTGTGCAACGTTCATTGTCAAATCAAATGCAACTGCTTTTACATTCGGTAAGTGTCCGAATATTTCTTGCATTTTTTGAAGGTTTCTGGAAAGGGCAAAAACAGTATTGGAAGAGTCATTTGCAAATTTCTCAACAAGTTCTTTTCCTATTCCACGGCTAGCCCCAACAATAACAATCGTTTGATTAGGCATCGTAGGAAAACGTTAATTCTTCACTTGTAGGATGCGCTTGGCACGTTAAAATATAACCATCTTGAATTTCTTTTTCAGTTAAAGACATATTCACTGTCATCATTGCTGTTCCTTTAATTATTTTGGCTTTGCATGAACAACAAACACCTCCTTTACAAGAATACGGTGCATCTAAACCAGCCGTTTCAGCTGCTTCTAACAAACTTTTTCCTTTCGTTTTTAGTGAAAATTCAACAACTTCACCGTCCAAAATAGCTTTCACTTTACTTTCCCCATCAAATGACGATGTGACAACTGTTTCTTTCGAAGCCATTAAAACGGGCGTTGTAAACAATTCGAAATGAATTTTAGACTTGGCAACCCCGAAAAACTCAAGTGTGCTTGAAATGTCTAAAATCATTTGTTCAGGTCCGCACAAAAAGAAAGCATCTGCTTTTAATAAATCAAGATTTGCTTTAATTTGATTAGAAAAAGAATCTTTGTCTATTCTTCCAAATTGATATCCGTCCACTTCTTCATTCGTCAAAAAGTAAGTTACTGAAGTATTTGTTAAGGTATTAATTTCTTGCTGAAAAATAGTTGACTCTTTGGTTCTATTCCCAAAAAACAAGTTCATTTTTCCACCACGTTTTTCAATTGCTTTTGCAATCGACATCATAGGAGTAATTCCACTTCCAGCAGCGATAGCCACAACTATTTTATCGGAATCCTTTAAAATGAAATTTCCAACTGGTTTTGAAACAGCAAGAATAGTTCCCGGTAAAACGTTTTCGTTCAGCCAAATAGAAATGTTTCCACCTTTCACTGCT